>NZ_ANBH01000129.1 GCF_000341185.1 Nocardiopsis chromatogenes YIM 90109 | reverse complement strand
CCCGCCGCGGCCGCGTTGAGGGAACAGGGCGCCGGAGCGGGGCGCTTCAGCCGGGTCAGGCCGGGTCGAGCGCGTCGCAGGAGGGCGCGCCCGCGCCGTTCGCCCTCTCGGTGGGCGCGGCGCCCTGTGCGGCCCCGTCGGTCGCCCCCTGGCCGGCCGCGGCGCTCGGTGCGGTCCCTTCGGCCGCCCCCTCCGCGGTCGCGAACTGGGTGCGGTGCAG
>NZ_ANBH01000128.1 GCF_000341185.1 Nocardiopsis chromatogenes YIM 90109 | reverse complement strand
CCGCCCGCCGCCAGCAGCTCCTCGTGGGTGCCCTGCTCGGCGATGCGGCCCTGCTCGACCACCAGGATGCGGTCGGCCGCCTGGATCGTGGACAGCCGGTGCGCGATCACCACCGCCGTGCGCCCGTGCAGCGCCTCGGCCAGTGCCTCCTGCACCGCCGCCTCGGAGGTGGCGTCCAGGCTGGAGGTCGCCTCGTCGAGGATCACCACGCGCGGGGAGGCCAGCAGCAGCCGGGCGATGGTGAGCCGCTGCCGTTCGCCCCCGGAGAAGCGGTAGCCGCGCTCGCCGACCATGGTGTCCAGGCCGTCCGGCAGCCCCGCCACCAGGCCGTCCAGCCGCGCCCGGCGCAGGGCGTCCCACAGCTGTTCGTCGGTGGCCTCGGGGGCGGCGAAGCGCAGGTTGGCGCGGACGGTGTCGTGGAACAGGTGCCCGTCCTGGGTGACCATGCCGACCGAGCGGCGCAGCGACTCGGCGGTCAGGTCGCGCACATCGGTCCCGCCGATGCGCACCGTGCCGCCGTCCACGTCGTACAGGCGCGGGATGAGCTGGGCGATGGTGGACTTGCCCGCGCCCGAGGAGCCCACCAGGGCCACGGTCTCGCCGGGCGCGGCCCGGAAGGTGACCCCGTGCAGCACCCGCCCCTCGTCCCGGTCGTCCAGGTCGGCGACCTCCTCCAGGGAGGCCAGCGAGAACGCCGACGCCTTGGGGTAGCCGAACTCGACCCCGTCGAACTCAACGTCGGCGGCGCCCTCGGGGAGCGGCCGCGCGTCGGGGCGCTCCTTGACCAGCGGCTCCAGGTCGAGCACCTCGAAGACGCGGCTGAAGCTGACCAGCGCGCTCATGATCTCCACGCGGGCGCTGGCCAGGGCGGTCAGCGGCGCGTACAGGCGGGTGAGCAGCAGGGCCATGGCGACCACCGACCCCGAGTCCAGGCCGCCGGTGAAGACGTAGTAGCCGCCCAGGCCGTAGACCAGCGCCAGCGCCAGGGCCGAGACCAGGGTCAGCGCGGTGAAGAAGACCTCCTGCACCATCGCCGTGCGCACCCCGATGTCGCGTACCCGCCGCGCGCGCGTGGCGAACTCGGCCGACTCGTGCTCAGGGCGCCCGAACAGCTTCACCAGGGTGGCGCCCGGGGCGGAGAAGCGCTCGGTCATCTGGGTGCCCATGGCGGCGTCGTGGTGGGCCGACTCGCGCTCCAGGCGCGCCAGGCGCGATCCCATGCGCCGGGCGGGGACCAGGAACAGGGGGAGCAGCAGCAGCGACAGCAGGGTGATCTGCCAGGAGATGTTGACCATCACGATCAGGGTCAGCAGCAGCGTCACGACGTTGCTGACGACACCGGACAGGATGTCGCTGAACGCGCGCTGGGCCCCGATGACGTCGTTGTTCAGCCTGCTGACGAGGGCGCCGGTGCGGGTGCGGGTGAAGAAGGCGACCGGCATGCGCTGCACGTGGTCGTAGACGGCGGTGCGCAGGTCCAGGATCAGGCCCTCGCCCAGGCCCGCCGACAGCCAGCGGGTCAGCAGCCCGAAGGCCGCCTCGCCCAGGGCGATGAGGGCGATGAGCCCGGCGAGGCCCACGACCAGGCCCAGGTCCCGGCCGTCGATGATGGCGTTGACCACGCGGCCCGCCAGCACCGGGGTCGCCACGGCCAGGACCGCCAGGACGACGCTGAGCACCAGGAAGGCGCCGAGCCGTGCGCGGTGCGGTGCGGCGAATCCGGCGATGCGCTTCAGCGTCTCCTTGGAGAAGGGGCGCTTGTCCTGTTCCGCGTGCATCGCCATGTACAGCGAGTGCCACGCGGTCATCTCCATGCTCATGTCCGCCTCACCGGCCTCTCGTGGGTCAGCGCCCTCGGGCGCGCGTCGCACGAGAACATTAAGACCTAGAGTTAACTTGAGGTCAATGGCCGGGGGCGGCCCGTGCGGAGGGCCGGTCCGGAGCCCCCTCGGGAGTCCCCCTCCCGAGGGGGCGCGCTCGCGGCTACGGGCGCCGGGTGGGCCGGTCCATGGCCACGACCCCGCCCAGCGTCCCCCATTCGTTGCGGCCGAGGCGGGACAGCGGCCGCAGGCGTGTCACCTCCGGGTGGGCGCCGTCGAGCACGGACCCGTCCACGGCCACGTGCACGACCCGCCCGAACACCACCGTGGAGTCGCCGAGCAGCAGGGTCGAGTGCAGGCGGCACTCCAGCGCCACCGGACTCGCGGCCACCCGCGGGGCCTTCACCGCGGCACCCGGCTCGCGCGCCAGCCCGGCCGCGTCGAACTCGCTGTCGCCGCGCTCCAGCGGCGCCGAGGTGGCGTTGACCTGCTCCATCAGCGGCTCGGGGGCGAGGTTCACGGTGAACTCGCCGGTCTCCTCGATGTTGCGCAGACTGTCCTTGCGGCCGACCGAGGTGAACTGCACGATCGGCGGCTCGGCGCAGGAGACGGTGAAGAAGGAGTGCGGGGCGAGGTTGTCGCTCCCGGAGGCGGAGACCGTCGCGACCCAGGCGATGGGGCGCGGGACGACGACGGCCGTGAGCATCGTGTAGAAGGCCCGCCCGGGGAGGTCCTCGGCGGTGAACTCGGTACGCATCGCCACCATTATCGGCGGTGCGCCGGAGGCCGCGTGCGATGCGGCCCCCAGGGGGCGGGGCCGGGGCGGGTGCGGGGTCCGTGGGGTCCCTGAGGGGAAGAAGAAGGGGCATGGAACGCAGTGGCATCGAGCTGATCACCCTGGCCGACGTGCAGGCGGCGTCGGGCCGGATCCGACGCCGGGCGGTGCGCACGCCGCTCCTGACCTGTCCCTGGGCCGAGGGGCGGCTGTGGCTCAAACCGGAGAACCTGCAGCCCGTCGGGGCATTCAAGATCCGCGGGGCCGTGAACGCCGTGCGCGCGCTGCCCGCGCGGCGCAAGGCGGCCGGTGTGGTCACCCACTCCTCGGGCAACCACGGCCAGGCCCTGGCCTTCGCCGCGCGGTCGGAGGAGGTCCCCTGTGTCGTGGTGGTGCCCGAGGGGGCGCCGAAGGTGAAGCTGGACGGCATGCGGCGCCTGGGCGCCGAGATCGTGCCCGTCCCCGCGGCGCGGCGTGCGCAGGCCGCGGGGGACATCGCCCTGCGCCGCGGCATGGTGCTGGTCCCGCCCTTCGACGACCGGGAGGTGATCGCCGGGCAGGGGACGGTGGGGCTGGAGGTCGTGGAGGACCTGGGCGGCGTCGACACCGTCGTGGTGCCGGTGGGCGGGGGCGGCCTGGCCTCCGGGACGGCGACCGCGGTCAAGGGGCTGCGGCCGGACGTGCGGGTGGTCGGGGTGGAGCCCGAGCTGGCCGCCGAGACCGCCGAGGGGCTGGGGGAGGGGCGCCTGGTGTCCTGGAGCCCCGAGCGCACCGGGAGGACCGTCGCCGACGGGGTCCGGGTGGGCCCCTCGGAGCTGACCTTCGCCCACATGAAGGAGCGCCTGGACGGCATCGTGACGGTCACCGAGGAGGAGATCGTGCACGCGATGGGGGTGATCGCGCGGGAGGCGCGCGTGGTGGCCGAGCCCAGCGGGGCGCTCGCGGCCGCGGCCCACCTGGCCGGGCGGGTGCGGGGGGAGGCCGTGGTGGCGGTCGTCTCCGGCGGCAACGTGGACCCGGTGCTGCTGCGCCGGGCCCTGGACGGGGGCGACGCGTCCGCGCGGAAATGAAAACGGTTATCGTTATGGTGTAGGGTGGGCGGGTCCGGAACGACCCCGAGAGGACGTGCTGTCCATGTCACGCGTGTGCCAGGTGACGGGCAAGAGGCCCGCGTTCGGCAACAACGTCTCCCACTCCCACCGGCGGACCCGCCGCCGGTTCGACGTCAACCTGCAGACCAAGCGGTACTGGCTGGAGTCGGAGCGCCGCTGGGTGCGCCTGCGGGTGAGCACCAAGGGGATGAAGGTCGTCGACCGCAGGGGCGTCGAGCGGGTGGTCGCCGAGATCCGTGCGCGTGGAGAGAAGGTCTGAGGCGTGGCCAAGAAGAGCAAGATCGCCAAGAACGAGCGCCGCAAGGAGGTCGTGGCGCTGTACGCCGAGCGCCGGGCCGAGCTGAAGCGGGTCATCGCCCACCCGGACACCGGGCCCGAGGAGCGCGCCGAGGCCGTGCGGGCGCTGGCGCGCCAGCCGCGCGACGCCAGCCGCACGCGCGTGCGCAACCGCGACGCGGTGGACGGTCGGCCCCGGGGCTACATCCGCAAGGCGGGGCTGTCCCGGATCCGTTTCCGCGAGATGGCCCACCGAGGCGAGCTGCCGGGCATCACCAAGTCGAGCTGGTGAGGGCCGGTCCCGAGTGAAGCCGCCCCCGCCCCTGGCCCCGGCGGGGACAGGAGCGCCCGGGCGGCGCCTCAGGGGTGCAGGCGCCGTCCGGGGCGTCCCCGGCGCATGGGGCGGCGACGAAGGGTCGGCGCCGCCGCACTGCCCCTCCGCCCGAAGCGGCGAAGGGGGCGGGCCCGGAGGGCGTGCGCCCTCAGGCCGCGTGGCCGGGGACGGGCTCGCGGTCGTGCGTGCGGGCCGACTCGGCGGCCCGGGTCGGCGCTGCGGCCCTCGGGGCGGGCATCGCGCCGTCGGGGCGGGGGACGCCCGCCTTGTCGTCGAGGCGGTTCTGCAGTGCCGCATTGGCGGTGCAGCCGATCGCGCCGAGCACGACCAGGGCGATCCCTCCGAGGGTGATGGCCAGGACGGTGGTGATCAGAGCGGTGTCGACCATGTTCGGCCTCCTGTGGATGGCACGGTCGGGGCGGGGAGCCCCGCACCTTCAAGAGTAATCACTGTTCACTGAAGTACGCACCGTTCCTGAAAGTGAACCGCGTCATATCTTCGCACCGGACCGGCGCGGCCGCGTAGGTTCGGGGCATGGCCGAACTGACCGAGGTCCAATCCGTGATCGACCGGGGCGGCCACCGCGCCGTCGTCTCCGCCGTTCGCGCCGACGGGTCGGTCCAGTCCAGCCTCGTCGCCGCCGGCCTGACGGAGCACCCGGTCACCGGGGAGCCCGCCGCCGCCTTCACCACCGCCGCCGACGCGGTCAAGCTGCGGCTCCTCAGGGAGCGCCCGCAGGCATCCCTGGTCTTCCAGGCCGGATACCACTGGGCGAGCGTGGCCGGGCACGCCGACCTGATCGGCTACGACGACCCCTACGACGGCGTCGACTCCGCCCACCTGCGCGCGCTGCTGCGCGGGGTCTTCGCCGCCGCGGGCGGCACCCACGACGACTGGGCCGAGTACGACCGGGCCATGGAGGAGCAGCGGCGCACCGCCGTCCTCATCCGCCCGGACCGCGTCTTCGCCATGTGAGGGAGCGGGGGCGGGGCGGCCGATCGGCCGCGCGGCCCCTGAGGCGCCGGGTCAGGCCCGGCTGAGGCGGAAGCCCTCGTACCCCGAGGCCGCCACCCCGTCCAGCACGTCCCGGTACACGTCGACCCCGCCCGGATACGGCAGGAACACGCGGGGCTTTCCCGGTACGTTGGCCCCCATGTACCAGGAGTCCGCGCGCGGGAACAGTGTGGCCGCGGCGACCTCCTGCACGTGGGCCACCCACTGCCGCTGTGCCCCGGGGTCGGCCTCGACGACCTCCGCGCCCTGCCCGTACGCGGACGCGATCAGGCCGGAGATCCACTCCACGTGCTGCTCGATCGAGACCACCATGTTGCTGAGCACCGACGGGCTCCCCGGGCCCGTCACCGTGAACATGTTCGGGAATCCGGCCACCGCCAGCCCCAGGTGGGCGGTGGGCCCCTCCGCCCAGGCGTCGCGCAGGTGCAGCCCGCCCCGCCCGCACGGGTTCACGGCGGTCAGGGCGCCGGTCATCGCGTCGTAGCCGGTGGCCAGCACCAGGTCGTCGGCCGGGTACTCGCCGCGGGCGGTGGCCACCCCTCCCGGCGTCGCCCCGGCGAGCGGCTCGGCGCGCAGGTCCACCAGGCGCACGCCGTCGCGGTTGAAGGCCGTGTAGTACCCCGAGTCGATGCACGGCCGCTTGGTGCCGAAGGGGTGGCTGCGCGGGGTCAGCGCCTCGGCCGTGGCGGGGTCGTCGACGGCCTCGGCGATGCGCGCGCGGATGAAGTCCGCCGCGGTCGCGTTGGCGTCGGCGTCGGTGCTCAGGTCGTTGTAGGAGCGCAGCATCCCGAACAGCCCGCCGTGCTCCCATGCCTGCCGGTAGGTGGCGGTGCGCTCCTCCTCGGACACCTCCAGGGCCGACAGGTCGGCCTTGGGCCCGGGGACGCCCGTGGGCGATCTCCGGGCGCGTGCGCGGTGCTCGCGGTAGCGGCGCTTGACGGCGTCCTGCTCGTCCGGGGCGAGCGGGCGGTCGTTGGCCGGGAGGCTGAAGTTGGCGGTGCGCTGGAAGACGGTGACCTCGGCGGCCGCCTCGGCGATGACCGGGACGGCCTGGATGCCCGAGGAGCCGGTGCCGATCACCGCCACCCTGCGCCCCGTGAAGTCCACCTCCTCGTGCGGCCAGCGCCCGGTGTGGAGCACGCGCCCCCGGAACCGCTCCAGGCCGTCGACCCCCGGGGCCTTGGGCACCGACAGGCACCCGGTGGCCATGACCAGGTACCGGGCGGCGTAGGCGGTGCCGCCGTCGGTGCGCACGCGCCAGACCCGGTCGGCGCCGTCCCAGGCGGCCGCAGCGGCGCGCGTGTCCGTGCGCACGTCCCGGCGCAGGTCGAACCGGTCGGCCACGTGCTCGATGTAGCCCAGGATCTCGGCCTGGCCGGGGTAGCGCCGCGTCCACGACCACTCCTGCTCCAGGGCGGGGTCGAAGGAGTAGGAGTAGTCCATGCTCTCCACGTCGCAGCGCGCGCCCGGGTACCGGTTCCAGTACCACGTGCCGCCGATGCCCGCCCCGGCCTCCAGGGCCAGCGCGCGCAGGCCCAGCCCGCGCAGCCGGTGGAGCAGGTAGAGCCCGGCGAAGCCGGCGCCGACGACCAGGACGTCGAGGCCGCCGGGGGCGGTGGGGGAGGGGGAGGGCGTGCGGTGCGGAGAGGACGGCATGCGGCGCCTCCGGAGCGACGGCGTCGGGCGCGGCCGAGGGGCGGCGCGCGTGGCCCGAACGTAGGCCGGGCCGGTGCCGGGGTCAACGGCCCCCGGCCCACCCCGCCGGGCGGGCAGGTATGTACGATGAGAAAAGAGTTTTGCACTAGTTTGTTTTGGAGGATGCCCCGTGTACGTGCCCGCGCACTTCTCCGCCCCCGAGGGGTCCCTGGCGCGCCTGCTGGGCGCGCCGACCGCGTCCGACCTGGTCACCGCGGACGGCGACGGCTTCGACGCCACCCCCGTCCCCTTCGTCCGCATCCCGGACGGCGACGGCGGAGACGGCAGGCTGGTGGGCCACCTCGCGCGCAACAACCCCCAGTGGCGCGCCGGTGCCGGTGGCGGCGCCCCGGCCATGGTCATCGTGCGCGGCCCCGGCGCCTACGTCTCGCCGTCCTGGTACCCCTCCAAGCGCGAGCACGGACGCACGGTCCCCACCTGGAACTATGTCACCGCCCACGTGCACGGCCGGCTCATCGCCCACGACGACACGGAATGGACCGAGTGGGCCGTGCGGCTGCTGACCGAGCGGCACGAGGGCGGCCGCCCCGACCCGTGGTCGGTCGACGACGCCCCGCGCGCGTTCACCGACGGCATGCTCCGGGCCATCGTCGGAATCGAGGTGCGCATCGACCGCGTCGAAGGCAAGTGGAAGCTCGGGCAGAACCGCTCCGAGGCCGACCGGGCCGGGACGGCGGCCGGGCTGCGGAGCGAGGGCGGGGCCCAGGGGGCGGCCGTCGCCGAGGAGATGGAGCGCGTGGAGCGGCCCACGCGGTGACCGGATGTCCCGAGCCGCGCACACTGCGGAACTGTGATGTGATCGGGGCCACTTCGAGACCGCCGCTCCCCAGAGTGGGAGGCCGGTATAGACCGGTCGAGGGCGTGCGGGCGGGACCCGCCGCCCGGCAGCGGAGGCGCCCATGGAGGCCGTGCAAGCCGTCCTGATCTGGATCGCCGACAACGTGTTCGGCCAGGTGGCCATCCTCATCGGCCTGATCACCCTGCTGGGGCTGGTCCTGCAGCGCAAGCCGGTCGAGGAGGTGGTCGGCGGCGCCCTGAGGGCGGTGCTGGGGATCGTCATCCTGTTCGTCGGCATCGAACTGTTCACCGGCGGCCTGGGCGACTTCCAGACCATCGTCTCCAGCGCCGTGGGGGCCGACCCGCCCGCCGCGGAGAACACCCTGGACGCCTTCCTGGGGGAGTACGGCGGGACCGTCGCCCTGGTCATCACGGTGGGCTTCGTCCTGCACCTGCTGCTCGTGCGCGTCTTCCCGGCCGCCCGCAACGTCTACCTCACCGGCCACCTGATGTTCTGGGTGAGCGTGGTCATCACCGCCTCCCTGGTCGAGGCGTTCGGCGACCTGCCCCAGGCCGTCCTGGTGGGCAGCGGCTCGGTGCTCATCGCCTGCTACTGGACCCTGCAGCCCATGTGGATCGCGCCGTTCATGCGCAAGGTGATCGGCCGCGACGACTTCGGGCTGGGCCACACCACCTCCACCCTGGCGCTGCTCACGGCCGTGGTCGCCAGGCCCCTCGGCGACCCCGAGCGGCACGGCACCGAGAAGCTGACCCTGCCCCGCCGCCTGTCGTTCTTCAAGGACGTCAACGTCAGCACCGCGCTGGTGATCGGCGCCATCCTGCTGGTCGCCATGGCGTTCGCCGACGCGGCGACCGTCGCCGAGGCCGCGGCCGCCTACGACGAGAACATCGACCCCTGGGCCTGGGGCGTCATCGCCGCCTTCCGGTTCGCCGCGGGCATCGCCATCCTCCTCTACGGCGTGCGCATGTTCCTCGCCGAGATCGTCCCCGCGTTCACGGGGGTGGGCGAGAGGGCCGTCCCCGGCTCCAAGCCCGCCCTGGACATCCCCACCGTCTTCCCCGCCGCCCCGACCGCCGTGATGATCGGCTTCGTCGTCAGCACCGGGGTGTTCCTCGTCCTCCTGGGCGCCTTCGCCGCGACCGGGTGGTTCACCCTCGTCCCGCCGATGATCATGCTGTTCTTCGGCGGAGGGGCGGCCGGGGTCTTCGGCAACGCGGTCGCGGGGTGGCGCGGGGCCGTGGCCGGGGGCGTGCTCAACGGCGTCATCCTGGCCGTCGGGCAGGCCGTGGCCTGGGGCATGCTCTCCGGGACCGCCCCGGAACTGGCCACCCTCGCCGACGCCGACTGGTACGCGATCACCGCCCTCCTGCTCGGCCTCGGCGCGGTCCTGCCGGGGGTGTGGCCGGTGACGGTGCTCGTCGGTGCGGTGACGGTGGGGCTGCTCACCTGGCTGTCGCTGCGCGCCCGGAGGAGGGAGCGCGCGCGGGACGGGCGCGCCCCGAAGGGCCCGGGGACGTAGCCCGCAGGATGCCCGCCGCCCCGTGTGCGGCGGGAGGGAACACTAGGGTCGATCGGAGAAGAGGCGACGATGGCGCGATCACACCCCTTGACGGTGCTCACCGTGTGCGGCGTGGGGATGGGGAGCAGCCTCATCCTGAAGATGACCGCCGAAGGGGCGCTCAGCGACCTGGGCGTCCGGGCACGCGTGGAGAACGCCGACCTGACCACCGCCCGGGGCACGGCGGCCGACGTCGTCATCGGCCAGGGCATGCACATGGGCGAGATGGAGGGCACCGCGCCGGTGGTGGTCGCGGTCGACGACTTCCTCGACCGCGAGGGCCTGGCCCGCGAGCTGCGCGGGCCGCTGGAGGAGCAGGGCTGGCTGTGACGCGCACCGGGTCCCGGCGGCGGGACGGCACAGCGACGACGCACACCGAGGAGGAGCGGATGGACGCCTACCACGGCGGCGGGGACTTCGGGGCCCGCATGCGCGACCGCCTGGAGGAGGTTCAGCGGGCCAACGCCGACGTGCTGGAGGAGGTCGCCGCCCTTCTGGTCGAGCGGGCCGTCCGGGGCGAGGGAATGGTCCTGGTGGCGGGGTCGGGCCACTCGATGATCGCCGTGGCCGAGGCCTTCTTCCGCGCCGGGGGGCTGGCCCCGGTCAAGCCGCTCTACGACCCCGAGCTGCTGCCCCTGCACGGCGCCGCCGCGGCGACCGCCGCCGAGCGCCGGAGCGGCCTGGCCGAGCGGGTCCTGGAAGGCGCCGGGGCCGACGGCCGGGACCTGCTGTTCGTGTTCTCCACCTCGGGGGTCAACCCCTACCCGGTGGAGCTGGCGCGCGGGGCGCGCGGCCGGGGGCTGCCGGTGGTGGCCTTCACCTCGCGGGCCTGCGCGGCGGCCGCGCCGCGCCGGGCGGACGGCACCCTGGCCGAGGAGGCGGGGCTGGTGGTGGACACCCTGGTCGACCCCGGGGACGCGGCCTACCCGTGGGCCGACCCGGTGACCGCGCCGCTGTCCAGCCTGGTCAACTCCTACCTGTGGAACCTGCTGCTGGCCTCGGTGCACGACCGGGTGCGCAAGGAGGGCCTGGAGCCGCCCCTGTGGCGTTCGGCCAACATGCCCGGCGGCGACGAGGCGAACCAGCGGTTCTTCTCCCGGTACGGCCCGCGCGTGCCCGAGCTGGGCTGAGGCGGCGGGCGGCCGCGGTCGGCGCGGCCGCCCGCCCCTCAGCGCAGGGCCGACACGAACAGGTGGGCGGCCAGGGCGAACCCGGCGAGGGAGACGGCCCACCGCAGGGGGCGCTCGGGCAGGCGGCGCACCAGCGCCGGGCCCAGCGCGCTGCCCAGCAGGCACCCGCACGCCAGGGCGGCCGCCGCCCACCAGTGCACGGGCGCCAGGACGGCGTAGGAGACCGCGGCGACCAGGTTGGCGGCGCCGGTGGTGACGTTCTTCAGGGCGTTGGACACCGCGAGCGACTCGTCCAGGGCGACGCTCAGGAGCGCCAGCATGAGCACGCCCGCCGCGGCCCCGAAATAGCCGCCGTAGACGCCCACCAGCGCCACGGACACCCCCAGCACCGCGGGGCCCGAGCGCCCGCCCCGCCGCCCGCCGCGGGCGGCCGCGCGGGCCGCGAGGCGGCGCACCGTGTCGCGCCCGACCAGCAGGAGCGATCCCAGGGCGATGAGCCAGGGCACGATCAGCTCGAACACGCCCTCGTCGGTGTTGAGCAGCAGCCAGGCGCCCAGGGCCCCGCCTGAGGCGGCGAGCGCGCCCAGGCGCACGATGCGCCCGCGCTGTCCGCGCAGCTCGGAGCGCGAGGCGGCGGCCGACCCCACGGTGTTGGAGAACAGCGCCACGGTGTTGGTGACGTTGGCGGCGATGGGCGGCAGCCCGACGGCCAGCAGCGCGGGGTAGCTGAACAGCGAGGCCAGGCCCGCGACCGAGCCGATCAGGCCCGCGGCGAAACCGGCGGCGACGAGGAGGGCGACGGCCGCGGGGTCCATGCGCTCCTCCTGCCTTCGTCCCGGCCGGCCGACCGGGCGCCGGACCGGGTCATCGTCCGATTATGGGACATCTCCCGGGCGCGCGGACGGGCGGGGGGTGCTTGGGCCCGTGGTCCCGCCCCCGGGGAAAAGGGGCGGGACGCCGGGTGGCCGCCGGATCACACCATGGAAGTGAGGGTAGCCTCATTATGTCTTGATGGCGAGAGAAGTGGGCGGGGAACTTCGGCGGGCCGCCCCCGGTGCGCGCATCGGCGCCGGGTGTGGCAGGCTGCTGCCGCAACCGGTGGAGGAGGTCGGCCGAACGTGGGACAGGACGCAGCGCAGACCGATGTGGCCAGTATCTTCGCGGCCCCGGGGGCGGTCCCCGTGGTGGGCGCCCCGATGGCGGGCGGGGGCAGCACCCCCGAACTGGTGGCCGCCGTCAACGCGGCGGGCGGCCTCGGCTTCCTCGCGGGCGGCTACAAGGGCGCCGACGCCCTGGCGTCCCAGATCGCGCGCACGCGCGAGCTGACCGACCGCCCCTTCGGCGTCAACCTGTTCGTGCCCGGAGAGGACACGGGCGACCGCGAGCGGGTCCACGGCTACGCGCGCGGCATCGCCCCGGACATCGAGGCCGTGGGCGCCGAACCGGGCGAGCCCCGGTGGAGCGACGACGGCTACCCGGCCAAGGTCGCCCTGCTGACCGCGTCCCCCGTCGCGGTGGTGAGCTTCACCTTCGGCGTCCCGGACCCCTCCGACACCGCGGCCCTGCACGCGGCGGGCAGCGCCGTCATGGTGACCGTCACGACCCCGGACGAGGCGCGCGCGGCCGCCGAGGCCGGCGCCGACGCCCTGACCGTCCAGGGGGCCGAGGCCGGAGGGCACCAGGGATCCTTCGACGACGCCGAGGAGCGCACGACGCCCCTGCTCGACCTGCTGTCGCAGGTGCGGGAGGAGGTGGACCTCCCGCTGGTCGCGGCCGGGGGGATCGGCGACGCGGCGGCGGTGCGCAAGGTCCTCTCCCACGGCGCCGTCGCCGCCCAGATCGGCACGGTCCTGCTGAGGACGCCGGAGAGCGGGGCCTCCGCGACCTACAAGCGGGCGCTGGCCGACGAGGTGTTCCCCGGCACCGCGGTCACCCGGGCCTTCAGCGGCCGCAGGGCGCGCGGACTGGTCAACCGCTTCCTGTCCGCGCACACGGCCGAGGCCCCGGCGGCCTACCCGCAGGTGCACTACCTGACCGGCCCGATGCGCGCGGCTGCGGCCAGGGAGGGCGACACCGAACGCCTCCACCTGTGGGCGGGCACGGCCTACCGGGCGGCGGAGGAGCGCCCGGCCGCCGAGGTCGTACGCGCATTGGCCGAAGGGGCCGACGTGACCGGGCCCGGCCGGTACTGACAGGCCGCGCCGGTCGGGCGCCGCCGCCCCCGGCGGGCGCGGAGGCCCCTCAGGCGTGATGCCCCCTCAGGCGTCCTTCGGGACGTACATGCGGATGTCGTCCACGCGGGCGTCGCCCTCGTAGAAGTTCATGTGCGGCTGGCCGATCAGGAAGAAGTCGGGATAGGCCGACCCCTCGGGCCAGACGTTCCGGTCGGTGTAGGTGCCGTCGGGGGAGGGGTAGGTCCACGTCCGGTCGTACCGTCCCGCGTACTCCTCCGGCGTCCTGTTGTAGTGCCACACCGGGTGCTCGCCGTCGTCGAACGGCTGCTCGTACCGCAGCGTCCACTCGCCCACGTGGCGGAACTCGCCCGCCACCTCCAGCACGTAGCGCCCGTCGCGGCGCTCGACGGCGAACCGGTAGTCCTGGCGCGGCATCGCCTCGGGGACCAGGTCGGCCTGGCTGACGATCCCGCCCCCGTACTCCGTCCCGCACTCGCTGTGCATCAGGTACTCGGTGCCGGGCTGGTTGCCGTAGCGCCGCTCCGGGGTCATGAACAGCATGTTGACCCCGTTGCCGCTGCCCCACTCGTACGGCTGCAGCTCACCGGTGGAGGCATCGCAGTACCGCAGCCCGTTGCCCGTGTACCGGTACCGGTTGTAGCCGTCCATCACCACCTTGCGGTGCGTGTGCACGAAGACGTTGTTGTGCGGCGCCGGACGCTCATAGTCCATGACCGACAGGAAGTAGAAGCCGTTGGAGTCGCGGGTGACGTCGTACCACTCGCATTCGGGAGGGGAGAAGTCCCCCGACCCCGCCCAGGGGAAGTTGGTCTTGCAGTCCGAGGGCGCGTACCCGTTCACCTTTCCGTCGTAGTCCCACTCGCCGTCGCGCTGGCCGCCGAAGTCGACCGTCTTCAGCGTCACCTCGATCCGGTACTCCTCGGGCAGCGCGTCGGTCGAGCGCACGATGACCGCGCCGTGGTGGTCGGGGTTGTCGAACAGGCCGGTCGCCCCGGCGCCTGGAAGGACGTCCCTGCCGAACGACGGCGCGCCCTCCCGGGCGCCGCCGCCCGTGTCGCGCGTGGCGAGCTCGGCGGTCAGCCACCCGCCCTTGCCGAACGCGAAGGAGCGCCGGTACAGGTCCACGCCCTCCAGGTGGCGGTCGAAGTCGTCGCCGCCGATGGTGCGGAAGTAGCCGCCGTCGTTGTCGTAGCCCCCGGCGTCGTACGGGCTTCCGGGGCCGTCCTTGTCGGGGAACCACCCGGTGTCGTCCTCGGGGGCGAACCGGGAGAAGTTCTCGGCGTGCACCAGGCGCCACCCGCCGGGGCCGCCCTGGCCGCCGCCCCCCTCCTGCGCCTCCGCGCGCCGGGCGTCCACCGCGGCCGCGCACGGCAGCAGCGCGACGGCGGCGAGCGCCCCGGCCGTCCAACGTCGTCCGCCCGTTCCCATAACGGCCTCCCGTCGCTCCGTCCCCGGAGCCCCAGGGTGGCCGAGGGGCGCCCGCCCGGCCAGGGCCCACACCCCGGTCGCGGGAGGGGCCCGTGGGCCTCACCCCCGCTTGAAGTGCTCCAGGATCGGCGGGATGACCCGCTCGGGGTCCTCCTCGGGCAGCCAGTGCGTGGCGCTGTCCAGACGCACGTACTCGTAGGGACCCTCCACCCAGGCGCCCGTGCCCTCGGCGGCCTCAGGGCCGAACGCCAGGTCGCCCTCGCCCCACATGTACAGCGTGGGCGCCTGCACCGCTCCCGCGTCGGCGGCGTCGCCCTGCAGCGCGCGGTACCAGCTCAGCGCCGCCGTCAGCGCCCCGGGCTCGGACAGCCGGCGCACGTTGTCCTCGACCAGCGGCTCGGGAACACGCCCTTCGTAGACGTCCCGCAGCTTGGCCGCGCCGTCCTTGAGGAGCACCTCCTCGGCCTTGCCCTCCATGCGGAACAGGCCGATGTAGGACAGCTTCTTCTGCTGCTGCTCGGAGACGCGCACGGCCTCCGTGAGCGCGCGCGGGTGCGGGGTGGACAGCACGGTCAGGGTGCGGATGCGCTCGGGGCGGCGGAACGCGGCGGGCCAGGCCAGCACCCCGCCCCAGTCGTGCGCGACGAGGTGGAAGCGCTCGCACTCCAGCGCGTCGGCGAAGCCGAAGACGTCCTCGACGAGTTCGTCGACGGTGTAGGCGGCGGTGCCCTCGGGGCGGGCGCCGGGGGAGTAGCCGCGCTGGTCGACGGCGACGGCCCGGAACCCGGCCCGCGCGGCGGCGGCGAGCTGCTCGCGCCAGCAGGTCGAGAACTCGGGGAAGCCGTGCAGGAACAGGGCCAGGGGGCCGTCGGCGGGCCCAGCCGCCAGCGCGTCGAACGACATGCCGCGGACGCTGAGGGTGGTCGGCTCGGCGCCGCCGGAGAGGTGGGGGTCCATGGCGCTCCTCGGTCGAAAGGGTCGAAGGGTTCCGGTAGAGCTCGACAACGGTTCCCAACTTAGTGGGCTCCGCTGTCGGACCGGTCGCCCCACCGCCGATCGGACCGGAAAACCCGTTGTGCCTAGAATCCGGTTCAGGGGGGACCCCGCACACGTGCCGCGGACGCCCAGAGCCGCGCAGCGAGAGGAAGTGCCCGCATGGAGCAGCCGACCGCCGTCCTCCCCGAGTCCGTCTCCTGGCGCCTGCACATCGACCGGTCCATGTGGGTCGCCGGGGTGCGCGGGCTGATGCTCCAGGCGCTGCACCCGGTGGCGATGCAGGGCGTCTGGCAGCGCTCGGACTTCATGGACGACCCCACGGGGCGGCTGCTGCGCACCGCCGACTTCGTCGCCACCACCACCTACGGCAGCCCTGCGGAGGCCGAGGAGCTGGGCGCGCGGGTGCGCGCGGTGCACCGGCGGCTGCGGTTCACCGACCCGGAGACCGGCGCTGCGCGCCGCGTCGACGACCCGGAGCTGCTGCTGTGGGTGCACTGCGCCGAAGTGGTCTCCTACCTGGAGGTGGTCGTCCGCGCCGGGGTCCGCCTGGGACCGGGCGACGCCGACCGCTACTTCGCCGAGCAGGCGGACACCGCCGCCCACGTGGGGCTCGACCCCGCGCAGGTGCCGACGTCGGCCGGGCGGATGCGCGCCTACCTGGCCTCGGTGCGGCCACGGCTCCGGGGCGGGGCCGAGGCGCGGGCGGCCGTGCGGTTCCTGCTGTGGCCCAAGGTCCCGGCGCACATGCGCGCGCTGGCGCCCCTCAAGCCGCTGTGGCTGCCCGTCGGGGCGCTGGCCTACTACACGCTCCCGCGGTGGGCGCGGAAGGAGTACGGCATCCTCCCCGAACCGCCGGGGACGCAGACCGCGGTGACCGCCTCCCTGCGCGCGCTCCGCACAGGGCTGCACGCCCTGCCGGACGACATCTACAACCGCGTGTTCGACGAGGCCACCATCGCGCGGGCGCGCACCGCCCGGCGGCGCCTTGAGGCGGCGGGCTACGACGTCTCACGGGGCTTCGCCGGACTGCGCGACCCGGGCACCTGGCCGGTCCGGGAGCCCACCGCGGCGGAGCCGGTGCGGGTGCGGGCCCCAGGTCCGGCCTGGGAGGGGCCGGTGGTCGAGCGGTAGCCTGGAGTGGTGAAGCGCCGCATGCGTCGGTACGCCTGGCTGATGGGCGCCTGCCTGGTGCTCTTCGGGGGCTCCCTGCCCGTCTACCACCTGTTCGGCGTGGGGTGGGCGGTGGGCATGTGCGCCGTCGCGATGGTCCTCCCGCCGGTCGCCGCCATCATCGGCAACACCCAGGACCCCGCCGACCCGCAGGACCACGACGCCTCCTACGGCCCCAACGCGGACTGAGGCGCCCCGCACGCTGCGGGACGCCCCAGTGGGCCCTCGGCGTCCGGCGGGGCCGGAGCCGGGCGCCGGTCAGCCCCGCAGCACGGCGCGCAGCGCGGCCAGCACCAGCTCGGCGCGGTCCAGGCGCGCGTTGTGGCCCATCAGGCCGATCCGCCACACCGACGAGGCGTACTCGCCCACGCCCGCGCCGATCTCGATGCCGTACTCGGTGAGCAGGCGCTCGCGCACCTTGCCCGAGTCCACGCCCTCGGGGACCTTGACCGAGGTGAGCTGGGGCAGGCGGTGGCCCTCGGCCGCGAACAGCTCCAGCCCCATCTCCCGCAGGCCGTTCTGCAGCAGCTCGCCCGCTGCGCGGTGGCGGGCCGCGACGTCGTGCACGCCCTCCTGCTGGATCCGCTCCAGGGTCCGGTCGAGGGCGGCGATCATGCCCACCGGCGCGGTGTGGTGGTAGGCCCGGCCCCCGCCGGATCCGCCGCGCACGTAGGCGCCCAGCAGGCCCAGGTCGATGTACCAGACGGGGGGATCCTCGACCCGGCGCTCCCACGCGCGCTCGGAGAAGGTGAACGGCGCCAGCCCCGGGGGCACGCCCAGGCACTTCTGCGTCCCGGAGTAGGCGGCGTCCACCTTCCACTCGTCGACCGCCACCTCGGTCCCGCCGAGGGAGGTGACGCAGTCGGCGATCAGCAGGGTGTCGTCGGAGCGCGCGCGCAGCGCCGCGCCCAGCGCGCCGATGTCGCTCATGACGCCGGTCGAGGTCTCGGCGTGTACGGCGGCGACGATGGCGGGGGAGGGGTGGGCGTCGAGGACGCGCTGCACGTCCACCGGCTCGCCCCAGGCGTGGTCGACCCGCACCACCGTGGCACCGTAGCGGCGGGCGACCTCGCACATCCGCTGGCCGAACAGGCCGTTGACCGCGATGACCGCGGTGTCGCCGGGGCGCACGGTGTTGGCGAAGGCGGCCTCCATGCCCAGCGACCCGGTGCCGGACAGCGGCAGGGTCAGCGGGTTGGAGGTGCCCCACAGCGCGCGCAGGCGGTCGCCGGTGCGGTCGAGGACCTTGATGAACTCCGGGTCGAGGTGGCCCAGGATCGGGGCCGAGAGCCCCTGCACGGCCTCGGGGTAGGGGTTGCTCGGTCCGGGTCCCAGGAGGGTGCGCTCGATCAAAGGCATGTCCGCCACTCTAAGGTGCGCCGGGGGCGTGTGGGGGAGCAGGGGTGCGGGAGGCCCGCCGTGCTGTGCGCCGCCCCTCGTCCGGAAAAGGGATGATCCGACAGGAAGCGTGCGTTCTGCTGCTGGAGGCGGCGGTGCCCGGCCCGGCCCCGGGGGGCCGGAGTCGGCCGGGCGCGCGCGCCGCTGAGCGCGGCACGCCGCGACACAGGGAGACCAGGGGAAGACCAGGGGAGAGGAGCGCCGATGGGTGCGGTGGCAGGGCAGGCCGAGGGCGTCGCGGTCCGGGTGGCCGACATGGGCGACCCCGGTGTCGCCCCGATGCTGGAGGGCCTGGCCGCGGAGTACACCGCCCGCTACGGGCGGCAGGCCGCCGAGCGTGAGCTCACCGGCACCCCGGACGCCGCCTTCTCCGCCCCCGGCGGCGGGGTCGTCCTCGTCGAGGACGCGGGACGCGCGGTCGCCGGAGGCGCCTTCCTGCGCAAGGACGCCCGCACCGCCGAGTTCAAGCGCATCTGGACCGACTCCGCGCGCCGCCGCCAGGGCCTGGGCCGCCGCGCGATGGCGGCCCTGGAGGAGGCCGCCGCGCGCCGCGGGTACCGCCGCGCCTACCTGACCACCGGCCCCGAGCAGCCCGAGGCCGTGGCGATGTACGAGCGCCTGGGGTACACGCTCTCCTCCGAGGAGGGGATGGTCCCCGACGGGCGCCGCATCTATTACGCCTTCGCCAAGGACCTCGCCGCCCACGGCGGGCCCGGCGGCCCGACCGGGCCTGCCGGGCACGCGGGGATGCGCGCCGGTGAGGCGTCCTACGATTGACCCAGCGCGCCGCCACAAGCGGCCGGTACGAGCAGCGAGCGAGCGATGGAGGCCACAGCCGTGACCGAGCAGCAGCACCCCCAGGGGAAGGCGCACAACCCCGGCGGCGCCGAGGCGCCCGTGTTCCGGCCCCGGAAGAACGGTCAGGAACAGAAGGTCTCCGCTGAGCTCTCGGACTGGATGCGCACCGGCTGGGCCGACACCGAGTTGCGCGACGTGGAGCCCCTGGAGCAGGCCGGGCACACGGCGCGCCGCCGCGCCGCGCTGAGCGCGCGCTTCCCCGGCGAGCGCCTGGTGATCCCGGCCGGGGGCCTCAAGACCCGCTCCAACGACACCGAGTACCCCTTCCGGGCGGCCTGCGACTACGTGTACCTGTCGGGCGACCGTTCCGACGACGGGTGCCTGGTGTTCGAGCCGCGCCCCGGCGGCCACGACGTCACCGCCTACCTGCGCCCCCGCTCCAACCGCGAGAACGGCGAGTTCTGGCTCGACGGCCACGGCGAGCTGTGGAGCGGCCGCCGCGACAGCCTCGCCGAGGGCGCCGCCCGCCTGGGGATCGCCGCCCACGACGTGCGCGAGCTGCCGGCCGTCCTGGAGAAGGCGGCCGACGGGGCCGCCACCCGCATCGTGCGCGGGCACGACGCCGCGCTGGAGAAGGTCGTCGACGGCCTGCGCGGAGACGCCGGGAAGGCCGCCGAGCGCGACGAGGAGCTGGCCGTCGCCCTGCACGACCTGCGCCTGGTCAAGGACGAGTGGGAGATCGAGCAGCTCCAGAAGGCCGTGGACTCCACCGTGCGCGGCTTCGAGGACGTCGTGGCGGCGCTGCCCAAGGCCAAGGCGACCTCCGAGCGCTACATCGAAGGCACCTTCTTCCTGCGCGCGCGGGTGGAAGGCAACGACGTCGGCTACGGCACCATCGCCGCGTCCGGCCCCAACGCGACCACGCTGCACTGGGTGCGCAACGACGGCCCGGTGCGCGACGGCGAGCTGCTGCTGCTCGACGCCGGTGTGGAGACGGACGAGCTGTACACCGCCGACGTGACGCGGACCCTGCCGATCTCGGGGACCTTCACCGACGTGCAGCGGCGCATCTACGACCTGGTGTACAAGGCGCAGGAGGAGTCGATCGCGGCGGTCGCTCCGGGGCGCCCCTTCCGCGACTACCACGTTGCGGCCCAGCGCGCGCTGGCCGAGGGCCTGATCGAGATGGGCCTGCTGGAGGGGCCGGTCGACCGCGTGGTGGAGCTAGGGCTGCAGCGCCGGTACACGCTGCACGGCACCGGGCACATGCTGGGCCTGGACGTGCACGACTGCGCCCGCTCGCGCACCGAGGAGCACGTCTACGGGGATCTGAAGCCGGGCATGGTGCTGACGGTGGAGCCGGGCCTGTACTTCCAGCCCGACGACCTGACGGTTCCCGAGGAGCTGCGCGGCATCGGCGTCCGGATCGAGGACGACGTGGTCGTGACCGAGGACGGCAACCGTGTGATGTCCGCCGGGCTGCCGCGCCGGTCCGACGAGGTCGAGGCCTGGCTGGCCGAGCGCCTGCCGAAGGCCTAGCCGCGGCGCGGGGGACCGCGCAGAGGACAGGGGCGCCCGCCCCGCCGTCGCGTTCGCGCACCGGCGGGGCGGGCGCCGTGCTGTCGGGCCCCGCCGACGGTTCCCGCGGCGACGGCGGGAGGACGGTGGAGAGGGAGGCGGCCGGGCCGCACCCTGACCGTCCATTGTGGACGGTCAGGGGCAGGATTCTCCCTGCCAGTTTCAATCTATAGCAGCCCCCGGGGCTTGCCGCAAGACCCCGGTCATGGCGCACAATCGGTCGTCCAAGCCGGAACCCGCCCTGGTCGCAGGGCCTGTGAGGCGTGCGCGAAACCGGTCGCGGAGGAGCGTGCGCACCGGGCCCGGCACGGGGCCGGGCGGGGCTCCGGCGGAGGGGGCGCCGGAACGCGAGGGGCGGTGGCGCACGCGAGCGGCGCCCCCGGCCGCGCCCGGGAATCAGCGCACTCAAAGGGGAGAAGAGGGGCTTACATGAACGACGTGATCGTGGTCGGCGGCGGCCCCACGGGCATGATGCTCGCCGCCGAACTGCGGCTGTGGGGCGTGCAGGTGGCCGTGGTGGAGAAGGACACCGAGCCGACGCCCGTCGTCCGCTCGCTGGGCCTGCACGTGCGCAGCATCGAGGTGATGGACCAGCGCGGGCTGCTGGACCGGTTCCTGGAGGAGGGCAAGACCTACCCGCTCGGCGGGTTCGCCGGGATCTCCAAGCCGACGCCGGAGGGGCTCGACACCGCGCACGGCTACATCCTGGGCATCCCGCAGACCACCACCGACCGGCTGCTGGCCGAGCGCGCCGCCGAACTCGGCGCCGACATCCGGCGCGGCAGTGCGCTGACCGGGGTGTCGCAGGACGAGGAGGGCGTGACCGCCGAGCTGGACGACGGGCGGAGGCTGCGCGCCCGCTACCTCGTCGGCTGCGACGGCGGCCGGAGCACCGTGCGCCGCCTGCTCGGCATCGGCTTCCCCGGGGAGCCCAGCACCAACGACACCCTGCTGGGCGAGATGGAGGCCACCGCCCCCGTCGACGAGATCGTCGCGGTGATGACCGAGGTCCGCAAGACCAACCTGCGCTTCGCCGCGGGCCCCGTCCCGGACGGGAGCGGCCGCATCCGCGTCGTCGTCCCCTCCGAGACGGTGGCCGAGGACCGCACCGAGCCGCCCGCGTTCGACGAGTTCCGGCGGCAGCTGCGGGTGCACGCCGGGACCGACTTCGGGGTGCACTCGCCGAGCTGGCTCTCCCGCTTCGGCGACGCCACCCGGCTGGCCGAGCGCTACCGGGAGGGCCGGGTGCTGCTGGCCGGGGACGCGGCGCACATCCACCCGCCGCTGGGCGGGCAGGGCCTCAACCTCGGCGTCCAGGACGCCGTCAACCTCGGCTGGAAGCTGGCCGCCGAGGTCCGCGGACATGCGCCCGAAGGGCTGCTGGACACCTACGGCGCCGAGCGGCACCCGGTGGCCGCGAGCGTCCTCGACAACACCCGCGCCCAGTCGGTGCTGGTCTCGACCGACCCCGGTGCGCAGGCGGTGCGGCGGCTGCTCTCGGAGCTGATGGACTTCGAGGAGGTGAACCGGTACCTGGTCGAGAAGGTCACGGCGATCGGCGTGCGCTACGACCTCGGGGGCGCACACCCGCTGGTCGGCGGGCACCTGCGGGACGTCCCGCTGAAGGAGGGGCGCCTCTACGAGCGGATGCGCGGCGGGCGCGGCCTCCTGCTGGACCGCACCGGCGGGCTGACGGCGGCGGGCTGGGAGGACCGGGTCGACCACGTCGTCGACGAGAGCGACGAGCTGGACGTTCCCGGGGTGCTGCTGCGCCCGGACGGGCACGTGGTGTGGGCCGGGGACGACCCGCAGGAGTCGGCGGCGCGGCTGGAGGAGTGGTTCGGTCCGGCGGTCTGACCGGCCGGACCGTGACAGGCGGCCGGGGTCGGCCGATGACGGCCGCCCCCGGCCGCCCGCTTCCGGGACGGCCGGGCGCGGCCCGCCGCCGTGGTGACGGGCGCTAGGGGTGCGTGGGCCACGGCCTCCTGCGCGGCGCCCGGGCACGCCCCTCGCCATGTTCTCATCGGTCGACAGCGCACCTAGGCTGACTCCTCCTGCTTTTCGGGAGCACAGCGGCCTTGCGATGGATATGACACCGCCAGTGCCGTTCTACGGCCATCAGCCACTCAACCCCCCTTGATCGTTGATGGGAGACCCTGTAATCGGCTGCGGACACGGCGAGGGGCGCCGGTGGTCGGTGTGTGCGGGCCGGGGTGTGCCGGGGAGGGGGTGCGCGCTCTGCGCCGCGGTCCGGCGCGACCGGCTGATCGGTGCCCCGGTCAAGAGGCCGCCGGTGGTCGTCGACCACTGATCGGGGCACACATTTCCCGTCGACGATCTCAGCCGCTCAGTCGTCGGCCGACCTCGGGTTGTACTCCCGCGCGCGCTCCTGGCCCGACAGCGCGGCGATCGCGTCCATCACCTCATCGGTGACGACCCTGCGCGCGCGGCCGGTCTTCATGTGGCCGTACCCGAACGAGAAGTCCAGCGGCTCGCCGAAGCGCAGGGCGATGGGGGCGATCCTGGGCAGCTTCGCGTCGATGGGCTGCACCCGGTCCGTCCCCCGGACGGCGACGGGGACCACCGGAGCCCCCGACGTCAAGGCCAGGTGTGCGACCCCCGTGCGCCCCCGGTACAGTCGCCCATCGGGCGAGCGCGTGCCCTCCGGATAGATCGCGAAGGCGCCGCCGTCCTTGAGGACCGAGAGTCCGAGGTCCAAGGCGTCGACGGCCTCGCGCCCGCCGCCGCGCCGCACGGGGACCGCCCCGAGTGCGGTGAACACGGTGCGCGAGGCGCGCCCTTTGGCCCCGGGGGCGTCGAAGTACTCGGCCTTGGCAAGGAACCGGACCGTACGGGGCACCGCGAGGGGGATCACGACGCTGTCGCAGAACGACAGGTGGTTGGACGCGAGAATGACCGGGCCGTCCCCGGGGATGTTCTCCAGGCCGCGTACGTCCGGACGGTACAGCGCGCGGCCCGTGACCGAGCCGATCCTGCGCAGCGCCTTGTAGATCATGCGGCCCCTCCTGTGGTGCGACCCGCAAAGGGTAGCCACGGGCCCCGGGCGCGGCGCTCCTGACCCCACCCCTTGCACCTGCACGACGACCGGAGCGAACGGGCATGCCTGACACCCACCCCACAGAGACCAGGCTGGAGAACTGGCGGCGGCGCACCTTCGCCCCGCTCTTGGCGGCCTCCCTCGTCTTCTTCGCCGCCTACGCGTGGCCCATCATCGACCCCGGGCTCTCCGACACGTGGCGGGCGGTGTGCGAGGCCGCCATCTGGTCGGTGTGGGCGGTCTTCGCCCTCGACTACTTCGCCCGCCTGGCCCTGGCGCCGCGCAAGGCCGCCTTCGTCCGCCGCAACTGGTTCGACCTGGTGGTCATCGTGCTGC
>NZ_ANBH01000127.1 GCF_000341185.1 Nocardiopsis chromatogenes YIM 90109 | reverse complement strand
CCCTCCCCCCGCCGCAACTGGTTCGACCTGGTGGTCATCGTGCTGCCGGTGCTGCGCCCGCTGCGGCTGGTGCAGGTGATCCTGGTGCTCGGGTTCATCAACAAGCGGGCCCGGATGGTGACGCTGCGCCGGAGTGTGGCCTGGTACGCGGGGGCCGGGGCGGTGCTGCTGGTCGTGTGCGCCGCCCTGGCGGTGCTCGACGCCGAGCGCGGCGCGCCCGGTGCCGTGATCACGGACTTCCCCGAGGCCCTGTGGTGGGCGGCGACCACGGTCACCACGGTGGGCTACGGCGACTTCTACCCGGTGACGCTGTGGGGGCGGGTCGTGGCGATCGTGCTGTTCACCGCCGGTATCGCCCTGCTGGGTGTGGTCACCGGGACCCTGGCCTCCTGGTTCGTGGAGATGCTCGACACCGCCCAGGAGACCGCCTCGGCGACCCAGGCGCAGGTCGAGGACCTGATGCTGGAGGTCCGCGCCCTGCGCGCCGAACTGGCCGGGCGCGCCGCCGTGCCCGGCGACGGGGGCCCCGGAACAGCGGTGCCGGAACCGCCCCGCCCGCCGACAGACGGGGCCGGGGCCGACCCGGCGGACTGACGCGCCGCCCGGGGGCCGGGGCGTTCGGTCAGAGCACCGGCGGTTCGATCACGCCCGTCAGGTCCCCGCTCCGCCGCCTCCGGCCGGGCGGCGGCCGGATGCCGCTCGCGACGGGCGCCGTCCGTGCGGCGCTCCTCAGCCCTCCGGGCGCCAGTCGGCGTTGGCGCCGCACACCACCAGGCACGGGTGCTCGGCGGGAACGCGCCCGGCCAGCCAGGCGGCGAAGGGCACGGCCGCCGCGGGCTCGGCGGCGATGCGGAACTCCTCCCACAGCCGGTCCCGCGCCGAGACGATCTCCTCGTCGCTCACCAGCGCCGTCTCCACCGGGTTCGACCGCAGCACCTCGAACGGCACGTCGCCCAGCCGGGCCGCGCCCAGCGCGGAGGAGGCCACCGAGTCCACCGGCGTGTCGACCGGCTCTCCGGCGCGCACGGCCGCGTGCATGCTCTGGCACCCCTGCGGCTCCACGGCCACGACCGTGCGGGCGCCCGCCCCCAGGCGCACCCCCGCGGCCAGCCCGCCGCCGCCGACGGCCACCGCCACCGCGTCGCACCAGGGGGCGTCCTCGGCGATCTCCCGGCCGATGGTTCCCTGCCCGGCCACCACGTTCGGGTCGTCGTAGGCGTGCAGGTAGCGCAGCCCCTCGCGCTCGGCGTGGCGCACCGCCGCCTGCGCCGCCGACGCGTAGTGCTCGCCGACGCGCACCAGCCGGGCCCCGGAGGCCTCCAGCCGACGGGCCTTGGCCTCGGGCACCGTCTCGGGCACGTACACCACCGCCTCGATGCCCAGCAGGCGGGCGGCGGTGGCCACCCCCAGCCCGTGGTTGCCGCCCGAGGCGGTCACCACGCTGGCGGTCCGCTCACCCGACAGCAGGGCGTTGAGCGCGCCGCGCAGCTTGAACGCCCCGGTCAGCTGCAGGTGCTCCAGCTTCAGCGTCAGCGGGCGCCCGTCCACCCGCGCGGCCAGCACCGGGGTGCGGCGGGCGTAGGGAGCGATGCGCTCGGCCGCGGCGCGGACGTCGGCCGACGTGGGCAGATGGGCGGGAAGGGCGGTGCTCGGTGTCATGGAACCCACTCTGCCCCCGCACGTCCTTAAGTTAAAGTTGTGTCTGCTTACATTGATTAAGCAGAGCTTTAGGAAAAGCCGCGTCCCGGACGCGCGTCGGGCGGATGCCGCCCGCGCCGGTCGACCACCGGCGGGAGCGGGTTCGACCTGGGGATTGTCCGACCCCGACGGACGCGCCGCGTGGGCCGGGGAGGGGAGGGCGGGCGTGCTCGATGCCAACCGGGTGCGCGTGCTGGTCGAGGTGGCCCACGCCGGGTCCATCAGCGCCGCCGCCGCACGCATGTCCTTCACCGCCCCGGCCGTCTCCCAGCAGCTCACCAAGCTCGAACGGGAGCTGGGATGCGCGCTTTTGGAGCGCGGTCGCGGCGGTGTGCGCCTGACCGCGGCCGGCCGGGAGCTGCTGGCCTACGGCGAGCGCGTCATGGGCGACCTGCGCGACGCCGAGGCCGCGGTCCGGGCGGCGGCCGGAGAGGCGCCCCGCCGCCTCTCGCTCGGGGCGTTCGCCAGTGCGGGAAAGACCCTGGTGCCCAGCGCGCTGGCGGCGTTCCGGCGCGCCCACCCGGACGTGCGGCTCGCGCTGTCGGACATGGAACCGCCCGACGGGTACGGCCTGGTCACCTCCGGCGACCTGGACCTGCTCATCACCCACCGCTACCCGGGCGTGCCGCTCCCGGCCGCCGCCGGGCTGCACCGCGAACGCATCCTCGTCGACCCGCTGCTGCTGGTCCTGCCCGAGGGCCACCCGGCCGGGGAGCGCGGCGCCCCGCGCATCGAGGACCTGGCGGGGGAGGAGTGGATCTGCGGCGCCCCGGGCATCTCCAACCGGGTGGCGCTGGAGTCGGCCGCCCAGGAGGCGGGCGTGCGGATCTCCGTGGCGCACGAGACCCGCGACTACGAGGTGACGCTGGCGCTGATCCGGGCGGGGGTCGGCGTTGGGCTCATCCCCAGGACCATCCTCGGCGCCGCCCCTAAGGAGGGGTGGGCGGCGCGGCCGCTGGCGGGGGGATCGGGCGGGACCCGCAGACGGGCCCTGGCGCGCGAGATCTACGTCGTGCACCGCAGGCGCCCGTGGCGACCGGTGCCTGAGATGGTGGAGATGCTCAAGGGGTCGGCGCGCCGCGCGCGCGAACGCGGCGCGGAGCGCTTCGGTTGAGGCGGAGCGGCCCCTGGGCCCAGGGGCCGTCGCGGCGTGCGTGCGCGCCGGGGCACAGGGGCGGCCCGGGCGGGAGCGGCGACCCACGGCAGGAGGGGAGGGGCGGGGCGGCATGGACCTCACCGACGCCCAGCGCTTCGCGTTCGACGCGCTGGACCTGATCGGCGCGTTCGCCTTCGCGGTGTCGGGGGCGCTGGCCGCCGTGCGGCGCGGGTTCGACGTCGTCGGCATCGCGATGCTGGCCTGCTGCACCGCCTTCGGCGGCGGGATCGTGCGGGACGTCCTCATCGGCGCGGTTCCCCCGGCGGCCTTCCACGACCTGCGCTACCTGGCCACCGCGCTGGCGGCGGCCGTGCTGATCACGCTGTGGCACCCGCCGCCCCGGCTCGCGGGCGCCCCGCTGGACGCCGCCGACGCCGTCGGGCTGGGCCTGTACTGCGTCACCGGGACGGTCAAGGCGCTGGAGTACGGGCTGGGGCCGGTCCCGGCGGCGCTGATGGGGGTGGCCACGGCGGTCGGCGGGGGCATGCTGCGCGACCTGCTCACCGCCCGCACGCCCTCGGTGCTGCGCCGCGACTCCGAGATCTACCTGGTCCCGGCCCTGGTGGGGGCGTCGGCCACGTCCCTGCTGACGGTCGCGGGCGCCTACTCCCTGTGGACCGCCTCCCTGGCCGGGCTGGGGGCGATCGCGCTGCGGCTGCTGGCGCTCCGCTTCCACCTGCGCGCCCCCCTCGCCCGGGGCGGCCGCGACCGCAGGGAGGGGTGAGCCGCGGCCGGGCGCACCGGGGTCAGCGCGCCCTCCACTGCACGTGGGCCGGGACGACGTCGTCCACGCGCCGGCTCAGGGCGTCGTCCACGCCGACCACGCCTTCCACCGACGCCGTATGGCGCGCCAGCCGCTCGCCGTCGCTGCGCCGGTCCACCCGGCCGGACAGCCGGACCCGGCCGTCCTCCACCCGGGCCTCCACGGCGCGGGCCGCCGAGCCGAGGGCGTCGTCGAGCTCGTGCCGCACCTCAGCGGAGATGGCGGCGTCGTCGCGGTCGAACACCCGGAGCAGGTCCCGGCGGGTGACGATGCCGACGAGCCTCCCCCGCCCGTCGACCACGGGCAGCCGCTTCACGCCGCGCCGCTCCATGAGCCGGGCGGCCTGCACCACCGAGGCGTCGGGGGCGGTGGTGACCGGCGGCGCCGACATCAGGTCGCGGGCGGTGGCACCCGCGGCCTTGTCCGCGGCGCGCCGCCCGCTATGGCGTGTTGATTGGATCAGGTCCGTCGCGAGCGGTGTCCAGGTGTGTCCATCGCAAGGCCGCTGTGCTCCCGAAAAGCAGGAGGAGTCAGCCTGGGCGTGCTGTCGACCGATGAGAACGCAGCGAGGGGCGTGTCTGGGCGTCGCGCAGCAGGTCATGATCCAATCAACACGCCATAGGCCCCGCCCCGCTCAGGCGGGCCCGCAGGCGGGCGCGCAGGGGCGGCCAGTACTCCTCGTCGGGGTCCACGCGCTTGACCTCCTCCTTGTGCAGCAGGTCCTGCTCGAAGACGACCCCGGCCACGCGGCCGTCGGCGGCGAGCACCGGGACCGCGCTCACCGAGGCGGAGAGGAGGACGTCGACGATCTCCTTGTACGCGGCGTCCTCGCCGACCGACAGCACTTCGGTGGTCATGACTCGGCTGACTGCGCTGGGCATCGGGCCCTCCTCGGGGATCAGGGCGGATGCCTCCGAGTCTGCGCCTGCGCGGCATGCGCGGTCAGTGCCGTCGGCGCCCCGGGAGCGGGGCCTTCGTCGCCCTGGGGGCGGGAACCGGACGAATCAGTGCTGAAGCGGGAAAACCGGTGGCGCGGGGTGCGCCGAGCCGCTAGGTTCTCCGGCGTGAACATGACGCTCGGCGACGCCTTCAACCGCCGCAAGAAGCTCGCATCGGACCTGCGTTCCTGGCTCAACCGGCTCGGCCTGGCAGGCGCGGAGCGCCGTTCCTACCGGACCGCCGGCCTGGAGGGCGACGACGCCTACCGCCCCGAGCCGGGGACCGAGAAGGCTACCACCCGCGCCTACACCGTGCCCGAGTGCCGGGAGCGGATCGCGGCGATCCTGGCCGAGGACGAGGAGCTGGCGCTGCGCATCTCCCGCACCAACCAGCGGGCGCGCGCGGAGATCGAGGACCTCGACGGGCGCGTGCGGACCCTGTCCGTTCCCGAGCTGCTGGTGCTCAAAGACGACGTCATCCCCAAGCTCGAACAGGCCGCGCGGGCGGTGCCGCTGCGCGCCGACGACGTCGGGGTGTACGACAGCGGGGACGACTGGATCCGGTACCGCACGGTCAAGCGGGTCGAGCGCAAGCGGGAGTCGTTCAGCGACAAGGGCCTCAAGATCGAGGAGGTCGAGCTGGTGGGCTACGACATCGCCGAGGTCACCGACTACGGGCTGCCGCGCCGCAGCCAGTGGGACGAGATCGACCGCATCGCCGAGTTCGCCCAGCGGGTCAAGCAGGCGATCAACCGGGCCAACAAGACCGAACTGGTCGAGCTGGACTGACCTCCGCCAGGAGGACACCGCCGCCCCGCCTCCGACGGCCCGGACGGGGCGCACCACGGACAGCGGGGCCGGGGCACCGAAGTGTCGGTCGTAGAGAGGTATCCGGAGTAGAAGGTCTTTTCGCCTATCCGCCTACCACACATTGAGCAGGTGTGTCCGTTGTACGCCTTGTAGCACGCGGCATGGAGCGCCGCAGGTATCAGGCATATGCGCAACAGGTCACCGGTCACCGGTACCACCACATCTGAAGGGTTCCACACACCCTGGCCAGCCCCGGTCACCGCTCTTGGGGCCCGGAGCCGCCCCAGCTCCGGGCCCCAAGGCATTCTTCGAAGAGGAGACGGAACATGCCCCCCGGCCCGTTCCTGTACCCGGCCGACCCGCTGCGGCCGCGTGCCGTCGACGAGGCGTTCCGGAGCGAGGCGCAGCGGATGCGCGCCGAAGGCGCAGAGGTCGGACGCCTCGACCACGATGCGCTGCTCGCAGGCGGGGCGGACTGTTCGCTCTCCTCGGTGCCGGGCGACGGCGCGGCCCTGTGGTACAGGGGCTGGATGGTGCCGGTCCCCCGGTACAGGGAGCTGGAGGCCGCCCTGGACAGGCGCGGGGCCCGGCTCGCCGTCGGCGCGGACGCCTATGCGCGCGCCCACGAGCTGCCCGGGTGGTACGCGCAGTTCGAGGGGATCACCCCCGCCAGCGTGTGGTGTGCGGCCGAACCCGGGCGTGCCCCGGAGGCGGGCGAGCTCGCGCGTGCCGTGGCGCCCCTGGGGAGCGGCCGGGGGATCGTCAAGGATTTCGTGAAGTCGCGCAAACACGAGTGGCGCGAGGCCTGCTTCGTCCCCGACCTGGCCGACACCGGCGCCCTGCACGCCGTTGCCGCGCGCATGGTCGGGCTCCAGGGCGACTTCCTGGCGGGCGGCGTAGTGGTGCGCGCCTACGAGGACCTCCAGGGGCCTGAGGCGCGTGCGTGGTGGGTGCACGGCCGACCGGTATCGGTCGGGGCGCACCCGGACACCCCGGACGAGGCGCCGTACCCGCCGCGGGCGTTCCTGGAAGAGGTGGCGGGCCGGGTGCGCGCGCTCGGGCACCCCTTCGTCGTCACCGACCTGGCGTGCACGGCCGACGGCCGCTGGCGCGTGGTGGAGGTCGGAGACGGCCAGGTGACGGGCCTGCCGGAGGGGACGGACCCCGAGGAGGTCCTGGGACGGCTCGTCTGAGAGGCCCCGGCCGGACGCGGCGGCGCCCCGCCGCGCGGACCCGCTCCACACGGACCCGTTCCCCGTGCGCGGCTCGCGGGGATGCGGTTCGCGGCGGTCCTGCGCGGTTAGCGCCTCCGGGAGAGGAGGCGATGCGCAATGACCACGTGGACGACGGTCTTCGCCTTGCTGTTCCTGATCGGCACCGTCTTCGGTATCTGGTGGCTGGTGCAGTGGACCTCCGGTCCCCGGAGGTACTTCCAGGCGGGCAAGGCCGATCCCCGGCGCGGGCGCTTCCCCGTGCGCGAGCGGGACGCGCTCGCACCCCGCACGGTGGAGGAGGCACCGGGCGCAGGCGACCGCTTCGACGCCCCTATCGGCGAGCGCGCCGCCGCCGTCATCGAGGGGGAGCGGCACGGCCCCTCCACCATGCGCACCAGCATCGACGCGGCCGCGCGCAGGTTCATCGAGGACACGGCGGACGGGCCCGAGCCCGGTCCGGAGCGCCCGCCGTGGGCGGTGGACGGGCGCCGCCGCCGGCGGCCCCGCCGTGCCGCCGAGAACACCCGGAGGCGTTCCGGGGTGTCCCCCGCCGACGAACCGGCCTGGGGGACGGTCCGCCCGTACACCCGCCGCCCCGGAGATCCGCGCGGCTATGAGCCCCCCAGCGGCGCGGTCCGCGCCGCCGCGTGCAGCCGGTGCCGCCGGAGGTGGTCCATGACCGCCTCGTTCGCCTCCTCGGCGCGCTCCTCGAAGTAGGCGTGGCGCGCGCCCTCGACGAGGTGGAGGCGGGCGCCCGGGATGCGGTCGGCGATCAGGCGGGCGTTGGCCGCAGGGGCGAACGCGTCGTCGGTTCCGTGCAGGACGAGGGTGGGGGCGCTGATCGACGGGAGGGCGTCCCAGGCGTCGTGGGCCCTACTGGCGGCCAGGTGGGCCCTGCGCGCGTGCGGCTCCATCGACGGGTCGCCCAGCACGCGGTAGGGGCCGGGTTCGCGCTCGGCCCACTCGGGCGTGAACATCAGCCCGATCAGCGTGCGCCGCGCCGCCTCGCGGTCGGGCGAGCCCAGTGCGCGCGCGATGGCGGAGGAGGCGTTCACCGCGTTCGGGCCGCCGGGGGAGGTGCAGCCCAGCACCAGCGCGCCGACCCGTTCGGGGTGGTCGGCGGCGATCCACTGGGCGATCTTGCCGCCCATCGACGTCCCGTACACATGGGCGCGCTCCACGCCCAGGCCGTCCAGGACGGCCACCGCGTCGGCGGCGAAGCGCCGGGTGGAGTACTCGGCCTCGCGCGGGGCGTCCGAGGCGCCGGTGCCCACGTGGTCGGTGGCGATGGTGCGGAACCCGGCACCGAGGGCCGGGCGGACGCCGTCCCACCAGGTGTGGTCGTTGGCCTGCCCGGCGAGCAGCAGCAGGGGCTCGCCCGAGCCGCGCACGTCGTAGTGGATCCGGGCCTGGTCGGGAGCGGTCGCGTACGGCACAAGGGGGATTCTCCCACGCACACGGGGACGGGTCGTGACCTTCGGCACCAAATACCCCATCTGCAATGAAAACGGTTATCATAATTCGCGCTCGCCCCCCTGGCCGTGCGCGAGACGCCGCGCCCCGTCCCCCGACCGGAAGAACGCCGTGAACAACCGAACCGCCCTTCCCTCAGCGGCCGCCGCCCTGCTCCTGCTCGCCGCCTGCGCGCCCCCCGGCGCCGCCGGCGACGACGGCCGCATCGCGGTGGCGATGATGCAGCCGCCCCGATCCGGCCTGTCCCCGCACAGCGACGACGCCTTCAAGCTGTCCCGCTGGAGCACCGCCGAAACCCTCGTCACCCTCGACGGCGACGGCGACCCCCAGCCCGGGCTCGCCGAGGAGTGGGAGGAGGCCGAGCCGGGCACGTGGGTCTTCACCCTGCGCGAGGGCGTCGTCTTCCACGACGGCACCGACCTGACCGCCTCGGCCGCCGCCAACGCCCTCACCCGGGCCGCCGAGGCCTCGCCCGCGCCGCGCATCCTCGACGGCGTCGAGATGGAGGCCGAGGCCGACGACGGCGCCGGGACGGTCACCGTCACCACCGGGGAGCCCGACCCGCTCGTGCCCCAGCGCCTCTCCTCGCCCCAGCTCGCGATCCTGGCCGAGAGCGCCTACGAGGGCGGCACCGTCGACCCCGTCGGCACCGGCACCGGCCCCTTCGAACTGGTCGGCACCGACGGCACCAGCTCGGCCACCCTCGACCGCTTCGACGAGTACTGGGGCGAGCCCGCCGCGGCCGCCGGAATCGACGTCGACTACGTCCCCGACGGCACCGCCCGCGCGGCCGCGCTGCGCACCGGCGAGGCCGACATCGTCGAGGCGATCCCCGTCTCCCAGGCCGGGCTCCTCGACCAGGAGCTCATCACCGAAGTGCCCATGCCGCGGACCAACACCCTCTACCTCAACGCCGAGGACGGCCCCTTCAGCGACCCGGGGCTGCGCGCCGCCGCGCGCGAGGCGGTCGACGCCTCCGCCCTCATCGACGGGGTCTACGAGGGCCGCGCCGACGCCGCCGAAGGCCTGCTCGGCCCCGCCATCCCCTGGGCCTCGGAGCGGCCCGCCCGCGAGGACGCGGCCGAGGCCGAGGACCCCGACGGCACCCGCATCACCCTGGCCACCTTCACCGACCGGGCCGAACTGCCCGAGGTCGCCACCGTGCTGGAGCAGCAGCTCACCGACGCCGGCTTCGAGGTCGAGCAGGAGGTGCGCGAGTACGCCAACATCGAGGAGGACGCCCTGGACGGCGCCTTCGACGCCTTCATCCTGTCCCGCGCCACCGTCCTGGACTCCGGCGACCCGGTCGCCTACATGGTCAGCGACTTCACCTGCGACGGGTCCTTCAACATCGCCCAGCTGTGCGACGAGCGGGTCGACGGGCTCCTCGAAGAGGCCGAGGCCGCACCGGCCGGACCCGGGCGCCGCGAGGCGGTCCTGGAGGCCGAGGCGGCGGTGCTGGCCACCGACGCGGCCATCCCCCTGCTGCACGAGCGCGTCGTCCAGGGCGATGCCGCGGGGGTGCGGGACTCCGCCAAGGACCCGCGCGAGCGGAGGCTCATCACGGCCGAGACCCGCATCGACTGATGGGCCGGGGACTGCAGGCGGGCATCGCCCGCCTATCGGCCCTCGCGCTCGTCCTGGCCGTCGTCGGCCTGCTGCCCTGGCTCTCGGGCCGCGACCCCGCGCTGGCCCTGCTGCGCGCCCGCTCGGCCGAGCAGGAGCCCACCGAGGAGGCGCTGCGGGCCATCCGGGAGGAGCACGGCCTGGGCGAGGGCCCGGCCGCCCTGCTCGGCGGCTGGTTCACCGGGCTGCTCCGCGGCGACCTGGGCACCTCGTGGGTGTCCGGCGGGCCGGTCCTGCCCGGGGTGCTGGACGCCATGGCGGTGTCGCTGGCCCTGATGGGCGCCGCGTTCGCGGTGGCGCTGGCCGTCGCCGCCCTGGTGTGCGCCCCGGTCCTGGTGCGCGGCGCCCGGGGCACCCTGCGCCCCGGCGGGTCGGGCAGCGGCGCCCTCGCGGCCATGCTCGCCGCGCTGCCGGAGTTCCTCGTCGGCGTGGTGCTGATGGTGGCCCTGGCGGTGTGGCTGGGCTGGCTGCCGCCCTACGGGTGGCGCGGCCCCGAGCACATGGTGCTTCCTGCGCTGGCCATGGGGGTGCCCGCCGGGGGGCTGCTGGGGAGGCTGGCCGCCGACGCGCTCCCCGCGGTCTTCGCCGAGCGCTGGGCGGGCCTGTGGGCGGCCTCGGGGTGCAGCCCGGCGCGCATCGCCGGGGCGGCGCTGCGGCGGGCCGTCCCCGCACTGGTGCCCCAGCTGGGCATGGTGGCGGTAGGGCTGACCGGCGGCGCCGTGGCGGTGGAGACGGTGTTCTCCGTCCCGGGCATCGGCCGGACCGCGATCGGCGCCGCCGAAGCCCGCGACCTCCCCCTGCTGCAGGGGTCGGTGCTGGCACTGGTGCTCCTCGGAGCGGCGGCGGGGACCGCCGCCCAGGCGCTGCGCGCCCTGCTGCTGGGGCCGGGGCTGCGCGACGCCGCGCTCGCCCTGCCCCCGCCGCCCTCGGCCCCGCCCGGTCCGCTGCGGCGCGCCGTCCCCGTGGTGTGCGCGGCGGTGCTGGTCGCGGCCACCGCGTGGGGCCTCACCCGGGACGCGCTGACCGTGGACACCGGGCTGCGGCTGGCCGGGCCCTCATGGGCGCACCCGCTGGGCACCGACGCCGTGGGGCGCGACGTGCTGGCCCGCGTGGGGCACGGCGCGGTGTCCACCATCGGCACGGCCGCGCTGGTGTGCCTGCTGAGCCTGCTCATCGCCCTGGTGGTGGGGTTCCGGCCGACGCTGGCGGCCGGGGCCTCGGAGGCCGCGAACGCGGTCCCCCCGGTCATCGCGGCGATCCTGGTGGCCGCCGCGACAGGGCCGGGCCAGGCCGGTGCGCTCGCGGCGGTGGCCCTGGTGTCCTGGCCCCCGCTCGCGGCGCACGCCGCGGCACTCGTGCAGGAGACACGGGCGGCCGCCTATCTCTCGGCCCAGCGCGCCTTCGGGGCGACACCGGTGTGGATCCTGACCCGGCACACACTGCCCGCGGTGATCGGTCCTCTCTCGCGGCATGCGGTGCTGCGGCTTCCGGGGATCGCACTGGCACTGGCATCGCTCGGGTTCCTCGGACTGGGGGCCCAGCCCCCGTCGGCCGAATGGGGGCTGAGCCTGTCGGAGTCGCTGCCCTATGTGGAGCGCGCACCGTCGGCCGTGCTGGCCCCGGCGGGGATGCTGATGATGCTGGCCGCGTTCGCGGTATCGCTGTCCACCCTGGCCGATGTCCCGAGGACGGTGTCGCGCGCCCGCCCGCCCGGCGACCGCGCGGCGGCGTGACGGCGGCATGGCGGCCGTGTGCGGGCGCGGTCGAGCGGAGACCGTCCTGTCCGACTCGACCCGTGTGCGTCCCGCCCCACCCGGGAGGCCCGGTGGCCCGCCCGATCGGGGCGGGTCGNGGCCTGCGGGGGCGCGGAAGCCGGTGGGGCCACCCGCCCCCGCAGGCCGCCGGGTGATCACCGGTCACTGCCCGGGGCGGGCGGGGCGGCGTCGGCCATCGCCCGCTCCCTCCGAGCGGGGCGGAATCCGGGCGGCATCTCGGCCGACCCGGTATCTCCGCAGGTCGGCCGACCGGTTCGAGTGAGACGGGACAGAGAAGGCGACGAGGACCCGGACAGATGCCGGGACGAGAGGAAGGGCCGGACGTGCTGAGCGGCGGAACGATGGAGAATGACACGGCAGCAAGGCGCGGGTACTCCTGGTGGGCGCCCCAGGGCCGGGGCGCGGCCGGGTCTGCGGCCACCGGTGAAAGGGCCGTGCAGAGGACGGCCGGGAGGGCGGAAGGGAGGGGCGCCTCATGAACGGGTCCCCCGTGCTCTCCGTGCGGGACCTGGCCGTCACCCTGCCAGGGCGGAACGGCCCCGTACACGCCGTCCGGGGACTCTCCTTCGATGTGGGGCCGGGCGAAGCCCTGGCCGTCGTCGGGGAGTCCGGGGCAGGGAAGTCCGTCACCGCGCGCACCGTGCTGGGCATGGCGCCGTTCGGCGCCCGCATCTCCGGCAGCGCCACGGTCGGCGGGCAGGAGGTCGTGGGGGCCTCGGCCGCCGGACTCCGGGCGTTGCGCGGGCGCCGTGCCACCCTCATCCCGCAGGACGCCCTGGCGGTCCTGAGCCCGGTGCACACGGTCGGAGCGCAGATCGCCGCCGCCTTGCGGTCCGTCCGCCGGACCGGCAGGGCGCAGGCACGACGGGAGGCGGTGGCGGCCCTCGGCCGTGTGGGGATCCCCGACCCCGAGCGCGCGGCACGGCGCTACCCGCACGAGTTCTCCGGCGGCATGCGCCAGCGGGCCGTCATCGCCATGGCGACCGCGGGCGAGCCCGACCTGGTGTTCGCGGACGAGCCCACCACCGCCCTCGACCCGGTCACCCGCGAGCACGTCCTCGACCTGCTTCAAGAGATGCGCGAGCGGACGGGGGCCGCCCTCGTGCTCATCACGCACGATCCGGCCGGGGCGGGCGCCCGGACCGACCGGATGCTGGTGATGTACGCGGGCCGACATGTGGAGTCCGGACCGTCGGCCGAAGTCCTCGGCGCCCCGCGCGCTCCGTACACCGCCGGTCTGCTCGCGTCGCTTCCCGAACGCGCACCGTCCGCAACCGGGCCGCTGCCGGTCATCCCCGGGGCGCCGCCGGTCCCCGGGCGGCCGCCCGCCGGATGCGCGTTCGAGCCGCGGTGCCCGCTGGCCTCCGACCCCTGCCGGAGCGACCCGCCGGATCCCGCGCCGGTGCCCGGCGCACGGGATCGCCTGGTCTCCTGCCACCGCCGGGCCGACGTACCGGAACCGCCGTCGGCCCTGTTCGCCGACGCGGCCCCCGGCCGGGAGCCGGCCGGGGCGTGAGCGGGCCCGCGCACGCCCCCGGGGCCCCGCGTCCCCTGTGACCGAGAGGAACGATGCCACCGATGCCCACCCACCCGGCGCCCCTGCTGGAGGCGCGCGGAATCACCGTGCGCCGCCCTGGCCGGGGGCGGCGCGCCGCCCCTGTGACCGCCGTCGACGGGTGCTCCTTCACCGTCCGCGCCGGGGAGACCCTCGCCCTGGTCGGCGCCTCGGGAAGCGGAAAGAGCAGCACCGCGGAGGCCGTGCTCATGCTCCGCAGGCCCGACAGCGGAAGCGTCCTCTTCGAGGGGCGGGACATCACCGACCTGTCCGCCGAGGGGATGCGCGCGCTGCGCCCGGCGATGCAGCCGGTCTTCCAGGACCCGTTCGGGGCACTCAGCCCGCGCATGCGGGTCCGTGACGCCATCGCGGAGCCGATCAAGGTGCACAAGCGCTGGGATCCCGAGACCGGTCCGGACGAGGTCGACTCGCTCCTCGGCCGGGTCGGGCTGGCACCCGAGCTCGGCGGCGCCCTGCCCTCGGACCTGTCGGGCGGCCAGTGCCAGCGGGTCGGCATCGCCCGTGCGCTGGCCTTGCGCCCCCGCCTGCTGGTGCTGGACGAGCCCGTCTCCGCGCTGGACCCGTCGGTGCGCGCGGGGGTGGTCAACCTCCTGACCCGCCTCCAAGAGGAACAGGGGCTGGGCTACCTGTTCATCAGCCACGACTTCGCACTGGTGCGCCGTATCGCGCACAGGGTCGCCGTCCTGGACGCGGGACGCATCGTGGAGGAGGGCCCGACCGCCGAGGTCTGCCGGGACCCGGGACACTACCGGACCAGGGAACTGCTCGCCGCCTCCGGTCTGCTCGCGCAGCGGGCGGGCACGGCCGGTGCGGCAGACGCGGCCGGTGCGGCCGACGGAGCCCTGCGAGGTGCCCGGTGAGCCCGGCCGGACCGGCGTCCCCGCCCCCGCCCCCGTCCGCGGCCGCCCGCGTCGCGGACCGCGCCCGGACGCGCATGGCGGAATGGCGCAGCGACGTCCACGACGCCGGACCGCTGGTCCGCCTCCTGGCCTCGACCCAGTTCGCGTTCAACATCGGCTTCTTCGCGGTCGTGCCCTACCTCGCCGTCCACCTCGGACAGACGCTCGGGCTGGCGGGTTGGCTGGTCGGCCTGGTCCTGGGGCTGCGCACCTTCAGCCAGCAGGGGCTGTTCGCCGTGGGCGGGGCGCTGACCGACCGGTTCGGCGTGCGCCCCGTGGTGCTGACCGGGTGCGTGCTGAGGGCGGCCGGGTTCGCCTGGCTCGCCGTGGCGCAGGCGACGGCGGGCGTCATCGCCTCGGTCCTGCTGATCGGGTTCGCGGCCGCGCTGTTCTCCCCGGCGGTGGAGACCGAGGCGGCGCGGCAGGCGGTCGGCTACGAACGGCGGACCGGCCGCCCGCGCACGCGCGTCCTCGGACTGTTCTCGGCGGCGGGGCAGGCGGGCACGCTGATCGGCCCGGTGCTCGGGTCCCTGCTCCTGCTCGGCGGGTTCCGGACCGCCTGCCTGGCCGGGGCGGCGCTGTTCATGCTCGTGTGGTTCGGCCATCTGAGACTGCTGCCGGAGGAGCCGCCGCGCCCGGACGGGCCCGCCCCCGGCCCGCAGCGGCCCCAGGGGAGGCCCTCCGGCCTGCTCGACCGCCGCTTCCTGGGCCTGTGCGCGGCCTACAGCTCCTACCTGGTGGCCTACAACCAGCTCTATCTGGCGCTTCCGCAGGAGGTGGAGCGCGCCACCGGTTCCCAGGCGGCCCTGGGCTGGCTGCTCGCGCTCGCGTCGGCGTTCTACCTCATCGTGCAGATGCCCCTGCTGAACTGGGCGTCCCGGCGCCTCACCCGGCGCGGTGCCGTCCGCGCGGGCCTGCTGCTGATCGCGGTGGGGTTCGTCGGCGCCGCCGTGCTGCTCCCGGTGGAGGCCGCGGGCGGACTCCTGCCGTCGGTGGCCTTCGTCCTGCTGCTGACCGCGGGGCAGGCGCTGGTCGTGCCCACCGCGCGCGCATGGCTGCCCGACCTCGTCGCCGACCGCCGCTTGGGGCTGGCCAACGGCACGATGTCCTCGGTGGCGGGGCTGGCGGTGCTGGCCTGTGGCGCTCCGGCGGGGGCGCTGCTGTCGGCTCCGGGGGCCGTGCCATGGCTCGTGCTGGCGGTGCTGCCGCTGCTGGGGTGCCTCGCGGCGCCGGGGCGGCCGGAGGTCCGCCGAGGGGGGTCCTGAAGCGCGGCCCGGAGCGCTCTCAGACCCGGGCCAGGAACGCGCCGATGCGGGCCCGGATCCGGGGGTGGTCGTCGGCGTACCAGATGAGGTGGCTGTCGGCGGTGCTCTCCACCAGTTCGGCCCCCAGCGCCTCGGACAGCGCCTCGGCGTGGGCGAAGGGGACCGCCCCGTCCTTGCGGGCGGCCACCACCAGGGCGGGCTGGGCGACCAGCGCGGTCGCCGGGCGCGGGTCGGCCGTGGCGCGCAGGTCAAGGGTGAATCCGGCGCCCGAGCGCATCCGGGAGAACAGCCCGGCCAGCTCCCGGCGCCGCGCGGCGGGGAGCCGGGCGACCACCCGGCGGGGCGGTTCGGTGGACAGGCCGCCCATCATCGCGCTCAGCCCGGCCGTGGGGTTGGCCCGCATCATGCCCCGGACGCCCGCCCACGTGGCGGCCTCGGCCCCGGATGCGAAGACGATGCGGCCCGCGCGCCGCACGGCGGGCTCGGGCCAGGGGAGGGGACCCACCGAACTCTCCAAGACCAGGGAGCGCACCAGGCGCGGGTGGCGGGCCGCCATCGCGATCGCGGTCAGGCCCCCGGCGGAGATGCCCACCACGGCGTCGGCCTGCTGCAGGCCCAGGTGGCGGCAGAGTTCGGCGGCGGCGTCGGCGAACCGCTCGGGCGTGGTGCCGGTGGAGGCGGGGGTGCGGCCGTAGCCGGGGCGGGAGAGCGCGAGGACGCTGTGCCCGCTGTCGAGGAAGGCGTCCTCGCCCTGGGGGAGGGAGGCGCGCATGTGGCCGCCGTGGAACACCACCACGGCGTTGGGGCCTGCGCGGTGGAACCGGTACTCGACGCGCCCGGCCGTCAGGTCGGCGATGGAGGTGGGGTGCTCAAGGAAGTCGGCTCGGGGATCAGGACGCACGGAACCTCCGGGGAACGGGGCCGCCGCCGTAGGGGCGGGGCGGGCCTTTCATCCTAGGGCGCCGGTACGGCTGCCCTAGATGAGTGATTCCAAGGGGTGAGCCAC
>NZ_ANBH01000126.1 GCF_000341185.1 Nocardiopsis chromatogenes YIM 90109 | reverse complement strand
ACGAAAAGTTGCACTGAACAGTAGAAACCACCGACGCTGATCCCCAGCATCAGCGCCAGCGCCATCGGGTAGCCCAGGAGCCAGTGCAGTTCCGGCATGTGCGTGAAGTTCATCCCGTAGACGGCCCCCACCAGGCTCGGGGCGAACAGGATCGCCGCCCACGCGGAGATCTTCTTGGTGTTCTCCCCCTGCTCGTAGCTGGCCTCGGTCAGGCGCCGCATCTCCTCGTTCTGCCGCTGCGAGACCAGGGTGGCGTTCACCTGCAGGATGTCCTGGAGCATCTGCCGGAAGCCGTCCACGCGCTCGGCGACCGTGGTGGCGTGGTCGGCCACGTCGCGCAGGTGCCGCCGCAGCTCCTCGTCGGTGCCGTAGCGGTCGAACCCCTCGGCCAGCCGCCGGAGCATGGACAGCAGCGGACGCGTCGCGCGCTGGAACTCGATGACCTCGCGGGAGAGCTTGTAGATGCGCCGGGAGGCCTCGGGGTCCCCGTTGAAGACCTGCGTCTCGATCTCGTCGATGTCGTTCTGCAGCCCCGACACCACCGGCGCGTACCCGTCCACGACGGTGTCCATGATCGCGTACAGCACGGCTTCGGGCCCCAGGGCGAGCAGGTCCGGGTCGCCTTCCAGGCGCCGCCGCACCGCCGCCAGGTCGGGGGCCTCGGCGTGGCGGACCGTCAGCACGAAGCGCGGGCCGGTGAACACGTGCAGCTCGCCGAAGCGGACCTCCTCCTCTTCGTCGAGGTAGCGCGCCGCCTTGAGCACCACGAACAGCGTCTGGCCGTAGCGCTCCAGCTTAGGGCGCTGGTGGGCGACGATGGCGTCCTCGACGGCCAGCTCGTGCAGCCCGAACTCCTCGGCCACCACGACGAGCTGCGAGGCCGCGGGGCGGTACAGCCCCACCCAGGCCATCGCGCCCGGCTCGGCGTAGCTCCGCCGGTGCAGCTCGGCCAGGTCGGAGATGTCCTCGGGCCCCTCGCTCCGCTTGCCGTCGACGTAGATGGCGGCGTCGATGACGCTCTGCCGCAGCGGCGGGTCCTCCCGCCCGTCCTCGGCCCGGGGGTCCATGGAGTACTCGGGCGCCTCGGTCGGCACGTCGCGGCGCTCCTGGCGCCGGGTGCCGCGGAGTCCCGGAAGCCAGCCCAACGGTCGGCGCTGCGGCACGGTGACCACCCCCGGCCCATCACACTAACCGGAGGGCCGATGCGGGCCCCCGCGCCGCGCCGAAGAACCGACAAAGGGGGCGGAAGGGGACGTGGTGCTGCCGCTCACGCCCGCGGAATACGATTGCCCCGCCGGGTCGCGCGGTGGTGGCATGGAGCCATGGCCCCACCATCACCCGCGGTCGCGGTCCGCCATGCGCACTCCGGCGACGCCGAGCGGATCGAACACATCAGAGTCGCCGGCTGGAAGGCCGCCTATCGCGGACTCATACCCGACGAGGTCGTGGACGGGCTGGAACCCGACGTCGGGCGGCGCGCGGCCCAGCTGGACGGCCCCACGGGCACCGACCTGGTCGCCGACGTGGACGGCCGCGTCCGGGGGTGGCTCAGTTACGGCCCGGCCCGCGACGGCGACGCGCCGCCCGGGGCGAACGAGGTCTACGCGTGCTACGTCGCCCCGGAGGCATGGCGCGCGGGCATGGGCCGCGCCCTCATGTCCGCGGCCCTCACCCACCTGGACGGCGCCCCGGTGCTGCTGTGGGTACTGAAGGGGAACCGGCGCGCCATCGACTTCTACAGCGCCTTCGCGTTCCGCCCGGACGGCGCGGAGCGCGCGCTGGAGCGGCGGGGCACCGCGAGAACGGCCGCGGGGCAGGGCATCCTCGAAGTGCGCTGCCGCCGCGAAGCGGAAGGACGGGTCCGATGAGCGATGTGCCATCCGAGGTCGGGCTGTTCGACGCCGGGCCGGTCGAGGTCGCCCCCGGAGCGGTGCACGTCCCGGGCTGGCTGCGCCCGGACGCCCAGGGCGAACTGGTGGAACTGTGCCGCCGCTGGTCGCGCGGCCCCGGCGGCATGCTGCGCCACCGCATGCCGCGCGGCGGCCAGATGAGCGTCCGCATGACCTCGCTCGGGTGGTTCTGGCGGCCCTACGCCTACAGCAGGAGCCTGCCCGGCGGCGATGCGGTGCGGCCGTTCCCGCGCATCCTCGGGGAGCTGGCGCACGACGGCGTCGCCGCCGCCTACGGGTCTCCCCCGCCCGAGGAGGCGCCCGCCTACGACGTGGCCCTGGTGAACTTCTACGACGACGACGCCAAGATGGGCATGCACCAGGACCGCGAGGAGAGGGCCGATGCCCCGGTGGTGTCGCTGAGCCTGGGCGATGCGTGCGTCTTCCGCTTCGGCAACACCGAGAACCGCAACCGCCCCTACACCGACGTCGTGCTCCGCAGCGGCGACCTGTTCGTCTTCGGCGGGCCGTCGCGGATGGCCTACCACGGCGTCCCCCGCACCATGCCCGGAACCGGCCCCGGCGAACTGGGCCTGGACGGGCGGCTGAACATCACCATCCGCGCCTCGGGCCTCGCCTGAGCGCCGCTGTTCGTCGCCCCCGGGGAGGTCGGCCTTGTCCGGGCCGCCATGAGGCCGACCTCCCCGGGATCAGCATGCTCACTCCTCGGCGGCCGCCAGGCCGTACCGGGTCTGGCGTATCAGCAGGTCGACGACGTCGCTCAGGCGCCCGCGGCGGGCGTAGGCCGCGCGCTGGCGGCGCGCCCCCGACCCCGCCGCGACCACCCGTCCGAGGAGCGCCGCCGCGGACGCCGCCTCCCCTGCGGCGGCCAGTGCGGGCTCGGCGTGGGCGAACATCCGCTCCACCAGGGCGCGCGCGGGCGCCGACTCCCCGGCCACCGGGTCGAACGCCTCCCCTTCGAGGCCGTCCCGGGCCGCGCGCCACAGGGCCAGGCGCAGGGGGCGGTCCGCGGGCCCGGGCTCCGGCGCCGGAACCCCCGCGAGCCCGCGCACCAGGACGGCCGCGAGCAGCGCCTCCTCCGCGGTGGCCGCCACGTCGCCCACCCGCACCTCGACGGTGGGCAGGTCCGGGGCGGGGCGCACGTCCCAATAGACCATGCGCCGGTCCAGGGCGGCGCCGGAGGCGGTCAGCTCCTGGACCGCCCGCCCGTACTGCGCCGCGGAGTCCATCGGGGGCGGCGGTCCGGCCGACGGCAGCCAGCCCCAGGACACGCGGCGCCAGCTCGCGTGGCCGGTGTCGCGCCCGCGCTGGAACGGCGAGTTGGCGGTCAGCGCGAGCAGGGCGGGCAGCCAGGGCCGCAGCCGCCTGACCGCCTCCAGTGCGGCGGCGGTGCCGGGCGCGCCCACGTGCACGTGGCACCCGCACACCGCGTGGGAATCGCGCAGCGCGCCGAACTCGTCGGCGATGGCGCGGTAGCGCCGCCCCCGGGTGAGCGGCGCGGCGGCGACGTCGCCGAGGACGGCCGTGCCGGTCGCGGCCACGGCCAGTCCCCGGTCGGCGGCGGCGTCGGCCAGCTCGGCCCGGGACCTGGCCAGGCCGCGTTCCATCTCCCCGGCGGTGCGGCACACCGGGCCCGAGGCCTCGACCTGGAAGCGGGTCATCTCCGCCCCCAGGCGCGCGCCGGAGTCCGGGCGGTCCGCGAACCTGACGCGGACGGCGTCGAGGACGTCGCCCGCGCGCGGGGAGGCCAGGCGGGAGTCGGGGTCGACGACGAAGAACTCCTCTTCCTGCCCGAAGGTCGGGACCGGCGGGGGCACGGGCGGGTGGGGGCCGGAGAGGGCGGGGGCGCCGCCCGGGGGCGGGGGCTGCGGGGTCCGGTCGGTGTGGCTCATTCGGCGCCTCGTTTCGACAGGCCCGGGGGCGGGAAACGGCACACGGGTCGCAGGGGATGCGCGGTCGGGATCCGCGCCGGTGCGGTGGCGGAGGAGGGCGGGCGCACGGCACAGAGCGCCCGGATCGGCGGGGTTCGGTCCGGAGTGATACCCGCGCCGCCCATCCGCGGACCTCTCCGGAGGGGCCCGAATCGCTGTCGCCGCGAACGGGCGCGGCCGGGGGCGTGGCCGGGTCCGCTGGAGCAGGGGAACCTCCGTTCGGCGGGTTCAGCCCCGCGGTGCGCCGCCCCGCGGTGCGCCGCCCTGCGGCGAGCCGACGCCGGTGCCGTCGGACCAGCGGTTTCGACGGCGCTCGCGTCGGTATCACCGCCGAGGGCTGCACCGGCCCGCTTCGCCGGGCCGCCCGCCTGGGCCCGAAGGGGCCGCCCGGACGCTAGGCGGAACGGCGGGCCCGCCACGTCGCCCGCGACCGGACCGAAAGGGCCGTCCCGACCGGGCGGGCCCACGGCTCACTTGCGCACGAGGTCCCGGATGTTGACGAACAGCAGGATCGCCACCACGATCCCGGTCGGCACCAGCACGGCGATGCGCCAGTTCAGGATGAACGCCACGATGATGCCCCCGATCACGGCCGCCACCAGGACCAGGATGGCCACCCCGGTCAGGAACGACCACAGCTTGCGCCGGGCGAAGGCGTCGATGGTGGCGAAGGCCAGCACGATGCCGAGCATCGCCGGCATCACGTTGCTCCCCCTGAGGAAGTACAGGCTGGCCCCCAGGGCGATGATCAGCAGCGGCGTGCTGAGCGTGGCCCAGACGTTCAGGAACCGCGACGGGCGCTGCCCGCCGGAGGAGAAGGGCATGTGCGGGGCGCGCAGGTGCTCGGTGGGCCCCACAGTCAACGGGCGGTCCGAGGCCAGGGCGTCCTGGTGCTCCTCCACCTCGTCCCTCATCAGCACCCGCTCGCGGTAGAGCTCGGCCAGCTCGCGCTCCTGCTCGGCGATCTGCTCGCCGTACTCCGAGGCCCGCTCGCGCGAGTGCGCGTCGCGTTTGAGGACCACGCGCGCGGAGCTCAGGCGGCGCAGCCGGTCGCGCCGCTCTGCGATCTCCTCGTCGGCCCGGGAGATCCTCTCCTCCAGGTCGGCGATGTGCTCCCGGAGGCTGGTGCGCGCCGCCTCGTCGGTGGCGGGCACCTTCTGCAGGCCCACCCACTCCAGCGGGTCGGACCAGGAGCGGCGCACGTTCCCGTCGCGCTCGTACCGGGGGCCGCTGGGCGCGCGCTCGCCGTCGAAGAAGTCCTTGGTGTCGCGCCCCCACAGGCCGCGGAAGCCGCGCACCCACGGGGTGTCGTCGTCGATGAGCACCGGCCGCCACTCGCGGTCGCCGCCCGGGCCCACGGCGACGCCGTCGCCGCGCGCGTAGTCGACGAACGGGACCCCGATTCCGTGCCGCATGCCGCTGCTGCCCGGGAACAGCCGCTCGGTGATGCGGCGCCACAGGCGCACCACGCCCCGCAGCACGGCCGGGTCGACCTGGATGAGGTAGTCGCCGGGGAGCAGCTGGTGCGAGTGCGACCCGGCGCCCGGGTAGACCACCGGGTGGTCGTTGATGCGGTGCAGGGACGGGTCGTCCCAGGAGCGGCGCAGGTCGTCGCCCCGGTACTCGTGGGAGGAGGCCCCCACCCACAGCGGACGCGTGCTCCCGTCGGGCTCCTCGACCACGTAGACCATGACCTTCTCCCAGTCGGCCTCGTGGTCGTTGACGCCCCCGTAGATGGAGCGCCAGTCGTTCATGGCGTAGAAGAACCAGTACTGCAGCGCGATGTAGCCGCCCTCGCGGACGACGCGGCCGTAGTACACGGCGCCGCCGTCGTCGACCCGGTCGCGGTAGCGGGTGGCGGCCGCGGCGGCCACTCCGCCGGGAACGGCTCCGCGGATCAGCAGGGAGACCTTGACCAGGACGTCGAGCAGGCGCCCGAGCACGCCGACGGCGGCGAGGCGCCCGTGCTTGGGGATGACCGGGCGCGTGGTGCGGCGGAACCGGCGCGCCTCGGCGCGCAGCGAGGCCTCCTGGACGAACCTCAGGTGGGCCCAGCGCCCGGGGAACTCCCGGTCCGCACCGGCCAGGCGGTCGAGGTCGAGCTCACCGGCGGGGACGGCCTCGCGCTCCTTGCCGCCCTCCTCCACCCAGAGGCTGCAGGCCTCGACGTAGGGGCGCACGTCCGTGGGAAAGAACAGCTCGCCTCTGGTGTACCGGAGCACGGGCTCGTAGCGGCGCAGCAGTTCCAGGTCTGATTCTTTGCTCATGGTCGGATCCGACATTAGTGGATCGTGAGACCTCCGTATTCCTCCCCGTCACCGCCGGAGTCCGCCCGGGGCGGGCGTTTCCGCCCGCACCCGGGGAGGCGTAGCGTTGGGTGCCATGGAGCAGGACACGATCGCGGAGCTGGCGGAGTCGGTGCACGACGAGTCGCCGATGGTCGCGCTGATGGCCACCGTCAAGCTGCGCGATGAGGTCGAGCGCCTGCTGACGCTGCACGTCCGGCGTGCGCGCGCGCAGGGGGCCACGTGGTCGGAGATCGCGATGATCCTGGGCATCAGCAAGCAGGCCGTGCACAAGAAGTACGGCGGGAAGCGGCGCGAGCCCTGAGCCGCGGGCCCTGAGCCGCGCCCGCCGGGCATCGACCACCGAGCATCGACCGCCGAGCCGCGCGCCCCGGGGCCCGGGCCCGGCGCACCCGCCACTCAGACGTGCTCGGGTGCGCGGCCCCCGCGCGGTCCGGCCCCACGGTCCCCGTCCCGGGCGGAGCCGCCCCGGTCGCCCGCGGCGCCGCCGTCTCCGGCGGACGCGGGGGCCCCGGCCGACACCGGCTGCGGGGTGCGGTCGCCCCGCGCGGCACCGGCGCCCGCGGCCACCACCAGCATCATCCCGGCGACCTGCCCCCAGCCCGGCACCTGGTGGATCAGCACCATGCCCATGACCAGGCTGACGGCGGGCTCCAGTGCGGCGAAGACGCTGAAGGCGGCCCGGCTCATCCGCTGCAGCGCCACCATCTCCAGCAGGAACGGCACGATGGGGAACAGCAGGGCGATGCCCAGTACCGCCAGCAGCGCCCCCGGGGCGGGGTCGGCCAGCGCGGCGGGCGCGCCGAAGGGGGCGGTGACGACCGCACCGACCGCCATGGACAGGGCCAGGGCGTGCACGGGCCGGAAGCTCCCGCCGACCTTCTGGGTCAGGACGATGTACAGCGCGACCGTGACCGCCCCGGCCAGGCCGAAGGCGATGCCGACCGGGTCGGTGCCGCCGGACCAGGGGCGGGTCAGCAGGGCCACCCCGGCGACCGCCGCGGCGATCCACACCAGCTCGGCGCGGCGGCGCATCGCCACCACGGCCACCACCAGGGGGCCGAGGAACTCCAGGGCGGTGGCGGTGCCGAGGGGGATGCGGGCCGTGGCTTCGGAGTAGAAGGCCATCATCCCCGCGCTCACTGTGCCCAGGATCACCACCGATCCCAGCTCACGGCGGCCCGCGCGGCGCACGGCGGTCCACAGCGAGGGCCCCGACAGCACCACCAGCACCGCGGCGGCGAACGTGAGCCGCAGCCACGTGACGCCCAGCGCGCCCATCCGGTCGAACAGGTGCACCGCCAGCGCACTTCCGGTGTGCAGGGCGAACATGCCGAACAGCACCAGCAGGGGCGCGGGGGTCCGCGCGCCCGCGGCGCGCACTCGGGTGAGGAGGGAGATGATCACCCGACCATTGGACCCACGCACTTTGTTTCTGTCCACGGAGCAGAGGCGAATGGACCGTGTACTTTTAGGACATGGATCTGACACGGCTGCGCCTGCTCGTGGAGCTGCAGCGGCTGGGCACCATGGCCGCCGTCGGCGAGGTCGCCGGGATGGGCACCTCCGCGGTCTCCAAGCACTTCGCGGTGCTGGAGAAGGAGGTGGGGGTGGCGCTGCTGGCCCCGGACGGGCGCCGGGTGCGCCTGACCCCGGCCGGGCACCGGCTGGCCGAGTACGCGGTGGACATCCTGGCCCGGGTGGAGGCGGCCGAGGCCGAGCTGGCCGGGACGGGCGAGCCCGCCGGGCGCGTGGACCTGGCCACCTTCATCAGCGTCACCACGCCCATCGTGCTGCCCGCGCTGGGCCGCCTGGAGGCCGCACACCCGGGCGTGGACGTGCGCATCATCGAGCACGAGCCGGACGAGGCGCTGGCCCTGCTCCAGGACGGCGGCGCGGACCTGGCCCTGGTCTACGAGTACAGCCTGGTCCCCCGGCGCTTCCCCGAGTCGATGACGCTGCACCTGGTCGGCACCGAGCCGCTGCTGCTGTCCCAGCCGTCCTCCGACCCCGCGGCGGACAGCAGACCGCTCACCCGGCGGCGGCTGCGGGGGCTGTCGGAGGCGCACTGGATCGCCAACTCGCGCGGCAGCGACGAGGACGAGCTGGTCGGGCGGCTGTGCGCGTCGGCGGGGTTCGCGCCGCGCATCCGCCACCGGGTGGACAACCTGGAGGTGGTGGAGCGGTTCGTGGCCGCGGGCCAGGCGGTCGGGGTGATGCCCAAGCTCGCGGCGGCGACCCGGCGCGGCGTGGTGCACTCGCCGCTGGGCGACCTGGGCGGGAACCGCAGGGTGTACCTGGTGGGGCGCACCGGCGCGTGGGCGTGGGCGCCGATCCGCCTGGTGGCGCGGCGCCTGCACGAGGCGGCGGGTGACGTCCTCGACGGGGTGGGGCCGCTGCCCGCAGAACTGGCCGCGCCCGCGCGCGAGCGGCCCGGGGCGGGCGGGGCCGGGGCCCACTAGGGCGCAGAGGCGCCCGGAGCGCCCCCTGGTCCGACGGAGCCGCCGCCCGGGGGACCGTCCCGAACCGCAGGGCGCCGCCGCCCTTCAGGACTGTGTGGCGGCCGCCTGCTCGGGGCCGACCGACATCATCGGGCCCACCGCGGGGACCGGGACCTTGCTCGCGGCCTCGCGGATCGCGCCGAGCAGCGGCTCGGGCGACGCCCCCGCCCGGGTCAGGGCGATGATGTGGCGCCGGGCCGTATTGCGGACGGTGCGCACGACCACGTTGGGCGAGGCCAGGCCGGTCCACCCCATCCGGGGCATCAGCGCCACGCCCAGCCCGGCCTGCACCAGCGCCATCACCGCGCTGAACTCGTCCACGGTGTGCACGATGCGCGGCTGGAACCCGGCCTGGTTGCAGGCGGCGGTGACGCAGTCGTACCAGGCGGTCCCCGGCGCCGACATGATCCAGTCGACGTCGGCCAGGTCGGAGGCCAGCTCCAGGTCGGGGCGCGAGGCCAGCGGGTGGTGGTAGGGCAGGACCGCGTCGAAGGGCTCCACCATGATCGGGTCCATGCGGAACTCCGAGGAGCCGCTGTGCGGCAGGTGCACCGAGGACATGGTGACCGCCAGGTCCAGGGCGCCGGTGCTGAGCAGCTCGGTGCTCTCCTCGGGCTCGGCCTGGACGATCTCGAAGCGCCACCCCGGGTGGGTGCGGCCCAGCGCGGCCACGGCCGGGGCCAGCAGGTCGGAGACGCCGGTGGAGAAGGATCCGGCGCGGGCCACGCCCACCCCGCCCTCGGTGTAGGCGGCCAGGTCGGCCTCGGCGCTCTCCATCTCGGCGAAGATGACGTCGGCGTGCTCCAGCAGCACGCGCCCGGCGCCGGTGAGCAGGAAGCGGCGCCCGCGCCGCTCGACCAGCGCGGCGCCCGTCTCCTTGGACAGGGCCGCAAGCTGCTGCGAGACGGCGGAGGGGGTGACGTTGAGGGCCTCTGCGGTGCCCGCCACGGTGCGGTGTTTGGACAGCGCCTGCAGCAGCTGCAATCGCCGGACGTCGATCATGATCTTTAATCTAGGCGAGACCGGAACGCGTTCCAGCCATCGACGGCTCCCGGCGGGGTGATCCGTTCCACGCCCCGGAGGCGCCCGTGCCGCCGGATCGGCGGTCCGCGCCGGGGCCGCGACGCGTTTCCGGTATCGGCGGTGGCGGCCCGGCCGCTCGCGCGCCGGGCGGGGAGGCACTGCTCGGCGGGCTTTCGGGCGCACCCGGGCCCCGGCGCGGGGCGCAGGGCACGGACCGCGAGGAACCCGGTGCGGCCCGTCACCGCGGCCCCTGTGCGACGGTGTCACCGGCGGCGCCTCCTCGCGCCGCCGGTGACGAGAAACTCATCCCTTCCGCGCGCTCCGGTTGGCGGCGTCGACGCGTTCGAGGTCGGCGACGATGCGCGCCGTCACCGGGGTCTCCACCCCCCACTCCCGGGCGGCCCGCAGGAAGGCGCCTCCGAGGGCGTCGACCTCCATCGGCCGCCCCGCCTCGCGGTCGCGCAGCATCGACGGCTTGGTGTGCGCGGGGATGGTGTCGACCGCGCGCTCGATGTGGCCGGAGTCCAGCGCGACTCCGACGCGGGCGGCGGCCTTCTCCACCTCCCCGGCGACGCTGAGCAGGTCGGCGCGGCGGCCGCCCGTCCGCACGCCGCCGATGGAGGACTCGGCGTGCGTGCACACCAGGGCGGTCGGCAAGAGGAAGTGCATCTTCCTCCACAGGACCTCGTCCTCGGTGCCTTGGGCGCTCACCGTCAGCCCGGTGGCCTGGATCGCGTCGGCGAACGCCGCGGCGCGGGGGCCGGGATCGGGGTCGGAGGCGATCGCGAAGGCGGCGAAGGGGCTGGACTGGACGATGTGGCCGGGGGCGGTGCGGGTCGACTCGACTCTGATGGCCGCGCCGACCGCGGTCGCGTCGGGGAAGCGTCTGCGGAGGACCTCCATGTGCTCGAAGCCGTTGAGCAGCGGGACGATGAGGGCGCCGCGCACGTGCTCGGCGGGGATCCGGTCCAGGGCGTCGTCGAGGGCGGTGGCCTTGCAGCCGACGACGAGGACGTCGGCGGGCTCCTGGAGGCGCGCCACGGCGGGGGTGTGCACGGTGAAGTCGCCGAAGGCCGCGGAGTCCACGCGCAACCCGCGCTCGCGGATGCGGTCGGCGGTGGGCTCGGTGGCGACCACCGTCACGTCGTGCCCGTCCCGGTGGAGCAGTCCGGCCAGCAGGCCGCCCACGCCGCCGGGGGACAGGACCGCTATGCGGCCCGGCCCTTCGGCGCCGCCGTGCCCGTCGGGGCTCCGGCCCCCGGGGCCGTTCCCCTCAGGGGTGTCCGCGCGCTCCGGGTCGTCGTCGGCCGTCCGGTGCTGGTTCGCCNCGGGGCGCCCGCCGTACCGCGGCGCGTGACCGTCGTCGGCGCGTCGTCGGCACGTCAGGGGCCGCGTCGCGGAGGCGCCGCCCGGCCCGGCCTTCAGTTGTCCGAACCCCTCATATCTTCCAAAACGGGTGCCGGAGGCGCGCTACAGGCGTCCGCCTCGCCGCCTCTTCGCGCTCTTCGTGCAGTACCCGCGGTCCCGCCCCGGACGCCCTCAGCCCGTGCGCGCCTCCTCCCGTTCCAGGTCGGCGACGATGCGCTCGGTCACCGGCGCCTCCAGGCCCGCGGCCCGGGCGGCGCGGACGAGCGCCCCGCCCAGGGCGTCGGTCTCCATCGGGCGGCCGGTCTCCCGGTCGAACAGGAGCGAGGGGCGGGTGTGCGCGGGGCGCTCGGCGATGGTGCGCCGCACCGCGTCCGCGTCGACGGACACCCCGCGGGCGGCGGCGACGCGCACGACCTCCTCCAGTACCGCATCCATGTCGGCGCGGCGCTCCTCGCGCGCGCGGCCGATCGGCATCAGCGCGTGGGCGCACACCAGGGCGGTCGGCAGGAGGAAGGCGTACTTGTCCCACAGGACGCGGTCGCCGTCCTCAACGACGTCCACCTCGACACCGGCCCCGCGCAGCACCTCGGCGAGCGCGTGCGCCTCCTCCCCCGCGATCTCCATACGGTTGTAGGGGCTGGTGTGGCGGACGACGCCGGGGGCGTCGCGGGAGGCGCCGACGTGGATCGCGGCGGGGAGGACGCGGGCGCCGGGGTAGCGGCCGCGAAGGATCTCCACGTGCTCGAAGCCGTTGAGCAGGGGGACGATGAGGGCACCGCGCACGTGCTCGGCGGGGACGCGCGCGAGGGCGTCGCTCAGGCCGGTGCCCTTGGTCGTCACGAAGAGGACGTCGGTGGGCCCGGTCAGCTCGTGGGCCGCGTCGGGCTCGGCGGTGAAGTCACCGTAGACGGGTGAGCCGACCGACAGCCCGGAGTCGGCGATGCGCGCGGCGGTCCCCTCGGTGGCCAGCACGCGGGTGCGCTCGCCCGCCCGCGCCAGCAGGGCGGCGAGCAGCCCGCCGACACCCCCCGGCCCCAAAATCGTAAAATCCTTCAATTCTTCTGACTTCGACACGTCACACCGTCCTTTTCTTCGTGTCGGCCACTTGCCTCACCGGGCATGCACGTAGTGTCAGGAACACAGCTCAACCCCGTAGGGGATGCGGACCATCACGGGGAGAGCGCGCGCCGATGCGGGTGGAACGGGTGGGAAGAAGATGCAAACTTCGTTGGCTGCCAAAACGACGACGCCGACCGAAGGCCACATGCGGTTCCGCTACCTGGGGACCGACGACGTCGAGGAGCTCGCGGACCTGTGGAGCGTGGTGCACGAGCAGCACACCTCCGTCGCCCCCGCCCTGCAGGACGTGATCGCGTCGCTCGGGGCGGAGGAGGCCTGGCGCCGCCGCCGCGCCCAGTACCGGAACTGGCTGACCGAGCCGTCGTCGCTGGCGGTGCTCGCCGAGCGCGGCGGGGTGCCGGTCGGGTACGCGATGGTGACCGTGCGGGAGAACCCGCAGGGGAGCTGGGACCGCGGCGAGCGCGTCGCGGTGGTGCAGACCCTGGCGATCCACCCCGAGGCCGAGGGCACGGGCGTCGGGTCGGGCCTGCTCGACGAGATCCGGCTCCAGGTGGCCGCGCAGGGCGTGCGGGACATCGAACTGTCCGCGCTCGCAGGCAGCTCCGAGGACATCCGCTTCTTCGAGCGTGAGGGTTTCCGCCCCTTCGTGACCACGATGGTCTGCCGCATCGGCGGCACGGGGGCACGGGACTGAACTCACGGACCGCAACGTTACGCAGGGGCGCCATCCGCCGGCCGGGCGGGTGGCGCCCTTCGTCGTGCGCGTGGCCGCTCCCTCCCCCTCCCTCTTCACTCCGCCGGGACACGCATGGTACAACTAAGCACTAGTACATAAATGTATTTGCACCATGCAAAGGTGGTCCCCATGGACGACGCCCCCGCCTACTCGCCGACGCCCCGCACCCGGGGCACACGCAACCGCGACCGGGTGCGGTACGACGCGACGACCGTGCACGCGATCCTCGACGAAGGGCGCCTGTGCCACCTGGGGTTCGTCGCGGACGGGGCACCGGTGGTGCTGCCGACCCTGTACGCCCGGGTCGGCAGCGTGCTGTACCTGCACGGCTCCACGGGCGCCGCGGCCATGCGCATGGCGTCGGAGGGCGGGCTGGAGGTGTGCGTGACGGTGACGCTCACCGACGGGCTGGTGCTGGCGCGCTCGGGCATGCACCACTCGGTCAACTACCGCTCGGTGGTCGCGCGGGGCACCGCCTACCGCGTGCGCGACGAGGCCGAGCAGCGGTCGGCGCTGGACGCGATCGTCGACGCCGTGGTGCCGGGGCGCTCGGCCGACTGCAGGCCCGCCGACGCCAGGGAGCTGGCGCAGACAGCGGTGCTGCGCCTGGAGCTGCGGGAGGTGTCGGCGAAGGTCCGCACGGGCGGGGTCGCCGACGAGCCCGAGGACATGGACCTGCCGCACTGGGCGGGCGTGGTGCCGGTGACCGAGACGACCGGCGCCCCGGAGCCGGACACCGCGATGGCACCGGGGACGCCGTTGCCGGAGTACCTGCGCACCTTCACCGAATCCACGAACTGAACGGAGCCGGGCCGAGGCGGCCGTTCCGGCTCCGGGCCGACCCGCACCGCGCATCGCGTCACCGCGCGCACTCACCGCCTCCGCCCGGCGAGCCGTTAGGCTCGTCGGGTGGCCGACGACGCGAACACCTGCAACTTCCCCGGATGCGACCGGCCGGTGCCGCGCAGCAGCTCACCCGGGCGCCCGGCCCAGTACTGCGACCTGCCCGAGCACACGCGGTGGCGCGCCTGGAAGGAACGCCAGCGCATGCGGCAGGAGGAGGAGCGCGCGCTGGAGGCCGCCGAGGACGGGCAGGGGTCCGACTCCTCGGCGGGAGCGCAGCCGACCGCTCTGGGCCCCGGTCCCCTCCCCCCGCAGGCCACACCCGTGAGCGACGCCCGCCTTCGCGCGGACGACCTGCTGCGCCGGTTCGCCGTCCAGGCCGAACAGCTGTCGTCGACCCTGGACTCGGCCACTGACGCCTTCCGCACGATGACCGACCCCGCGACCGCGGAGGCCCAGGTCGAGGCGGCACGGCTGCACGCCGACCGGCGCGTCGCCGAAGCCGATGCCGCCCGCCT
>NZ_ANBH01000125.1 GCF_000341185.1 Nocardiopsis chromatogenes YIM 90109 | reverse complement strand
GCCGCGCCCGCCGGGGCCGCGGAGAGGATGGCCGACGCCGCCCTGCACCGGCGGGAGGAGGCCCTGGAGGAGGCCCGCGTCGCCGGAGAGGAGCGCGAGGCGGCCGTGGAGGAACGGGAGTCGGCCGTTCGGGAACGCGACGCCGCCCTCCGCGAGCGCGACGCGGTGCGCGAGGAGCTCGACTCCGCCAGGTCCGAGGCCCGGCGACAGGTCCAGGAGGCGCAGGAGGAGGCGGACCGTCGCGTCGGCGAGGCCGAGGAGGAGGCCGCCCGCCGCGTGTCGGAAGCCGAGCAGGAGGCGTCACGGCGCGTGGAGGAAGCGCGCGCGGAGACGTCCCGGGTCGCCGAGGAGCGCGACCGTTCCGAGGAGACCCGGCTGCGCGCCGAGGACGGGCTCGCGGCCGCGACGCGAGCCCGGGAGCAGGCCGAAGCCGACGCCGCCGCGGCGAAGGAGAGGGCAGCGGACCTGGAGCAGCGGCTCGGAGCGGAGCGGGAGCGCGCGGCTGCGACGGCGGAAGGGCTCAGGGCCCGCATCGACGAGGAACGCGAACGCTCCCGGAGCGAGCTGGAAGAGCAGCGCCGAGCGTCGGCAGAGGCACTGACCGAGGCCAAACGTTCCGCCGAGGAACGGTTGGAGGCCATGGAGGACGCCCGTTCCCAGGCCGCCCACCGCGCCGAACGGGCCGAGGCCCAGCTCGACGAGGCGATGGCCGAACTACGCCGCCTGCGCGAACGGACCGGCGACCACGCCGCGGAGAGGCGCTAGAAAGCAGAGCAGGGTCCGGCGCCGTGAAGTGATCCCCACAGCGACGGGCCGATCGGCCCCCGTCGCAATCCCCGGACCGGCTCATGCCTCCATGGTCGGAAAACAGCCGCATGCCATGGGGCAGGCTGCCATACGGGCGGGGAAGGAGGCGCCCATGGCGGTGAACAACGCTGAAGACCCCGACGAGGGACCCACCCGTGGTCGGCCTTCGCTGGAGGAGCTGGCCGAGCAGCAGGGCATCCGCCCTGTCGAATCAGTCGACGACCTGGTCCGGGATGGAGTGTTCGACTCCGACGAGGAACTGAATGCCTTCCTGGCGCATATCGCCGAATCGCGCCACGCCGATCTCGCCTGAGAATCCGATGGACTTCATCATCCTCGACACCGATGCGGCCTCGCCGGCCATCAAAGGCCGGCTTCCCTCCTCGCTCGCGGCCCGACTGGTCGGCAAACGGCTGTGCATCACTTTCGTGACCCTCGGCGAACTGACACAGTGGGCTGGACTCCGCCAGTGGGGCCGCAACAGGCGTGCGGCACTCCATGCATGGTTGGACGGGGTACTCGCCCTGCCGTGCCATGAAGACTCGGCGGTGATCTGGGGCCAGCTTTCTGCCGCAGCAGCGCTTCGCGGCCGTCCCCGTCCGGTCGACGACAGTTGGATCGCTGCATGCGCCCTGGCACACGACCTTCCTTTGGCGACCCTTAATGTCAAGGACTTCACCGACTCCGTGACGCACGAAGGAGTTACTCTCCTCCTCTCCTCAGCACCTGACACCCCTGGGCCATACGCACGTGCGCCGGCGGCGTCCGTCGCCGCCCTACCGTCTAGGTCTCCTGCGATTCGCCTCCCAGCGGGGATGACGGTCGGCCTTCCGCCCCGGACGAGACGGCCGCTGATCACAGCGCCTGGTGAAGACTTCTGGAGTGCGGAACCTGTCACCTCAGGGCGTGGTCCGTGCCTCGTTGTCCGTTCCCTCCTTCGCCCGGCGGGCGGGGGCTCGTGTTCGCGGATGAAGCAGCGGTTCACCTGGGCGGTCATGTCCGGCCCCGATCGGCTCCCGGTGGCGCAGTGCCGCCGGGACCGCACGCCGCCCCCGCTCCGACACCCGCCCGAGACGGCCGCTCCGCGGTGTCCGCACGCGAAACGCCCCCGAATCGCTCTTAACATTGGGAGCGTGACGGACCAGGGGACTTCGGGCAGCGATACAGCCGATCCGATGTCGGAGGCCGACGGCTCCGACTGGAGTCCCCCCGCGCGGATGCGCGCCCAGGTGTCGGCGCGCCCGCGGCCGCGGGTCGACCTCACCGCCCTCTTCGGGTTCGCCTCGGGCGGCTGGGCCTGGACGACGGCGGTCAAGGCCGCCATCGCCATGTCCTCCTCCTTCGCCCTCGCGGCCCTCCTCATGGGCCCTCAGGTCGGCACGCTCGCCGCCCTCGGGTCGATGACCGTCCTGTACGAGAAGAACACCCCCTACGCCTACCGGGCCGTCGCCCTGGGCGCGGTGGGGCTCGGGTTCGTCGCCGCCGTCGCCGTCGGCTCCCTGGCCTCCCTCAACGCCTACGCCTCCGCCCTGGCCATCGGCGCCGTCGCCGGGATCGCCACCTGGCTCTGCCAGGCCCTGCGGGTCGACAAGCCGGGCCCGCTGTTCTTCGTCCTGGTGTGCGCCATCTCCACGATCGCCCCCGGCGGGCTCGCCGAGGTGCCCCTGCACGCCGGGGTGGCCGCGCTCGGCGCCGCCGTCGGGTGGGCCGTGTCCATGGCCGGCGCCCCCGTCCGCAGCCGCCACCCCGAGAACCGCGCCGTGGCCGACGCCTTCCGGCAGCTCGCCGCGCTTCTCCGGGCCGTGGGGACGCGCGAGCTCGACCACGTCCAGCACGAGGCATCCCTCGCCGTCGCCGAGGCCTGGCGCATCGTCCTGCTGGGCCAGACCCGCGGCTACCGGGACACCGCCCAGGCCGCCCGCCTGCGCGCGCTGCTGCGCTGGGTCTCCGACATCCACCTCGCCGCCACCGACGTGTGCCTGGCCCGCACCGACCCCCTGCCCGAGGAGGCCGCGCGCTTCGCCGACCGGATCGCCGACGCCGTCGGAAAGCCCGAGCTCTGCCCCTCCCCCGCCGACCTCGACGAGGTGCGCAAGGGCCTGCGCCCGCGCTCCCTGGAGTCGCGCCTCTACTCGCGCCTCGCGCGCGCCGCCCAGGCCGCCCGCAAGCCCACCCACGAGGACGACAGCCGCGGCCTCGAACTCTACGACCAGCGCCACCCGCCGCTGCACAGCCTGCTGCGCTCCAGCCTCGACAGGGACTCGCTGATCGTCCCGACCGCGCTGCGCATGGGCATCACGGTCGCCGTGGTCGGCCTGGCCGCCCTGCTCATGGGGTTCGACCGGTTCTACTGGGTCTCCATCACCGCCACCTCCGTGCTGCAGGCGGGCAACGTCGTCCTGACGGTGAACCGCGGCATGCAGCGCGCGCTGGGAACCCTGATCGGCGTCGTCATCGCGATCGGCATCCTGCTGATCGCCCCGTCCCTGCCGGTCGTCATCGCCCTGGCCGCCCTGTTCCAAGGGCTGACGCAGCTCGTGGTGGCGCGCAACTTCTTCTACGCCAGCATCCTGCTCACCCCCATGGCCCTGCTGCTGGCGCACACGGCCGCCCCCTACCCGGTGGACGAGCTGGCGCAGGCGCGGGTCGTCGACACCGTGCTGGGCGCGGTGGCCGGGATGCTGGGGTCGGTGCTGCTGTGGCGGAAGGCCTCTGCCTCGCGCCTGCCCCAGAAGATCGTCGACGTGCTGGACGAGACCCGCGCGTCGGTGCTGGCCGTGCTCGACCCGGACGTGCGCATCACGCCCGAGCGCCGCTACGAGCTCCGCCGGGACCTGCGTGCCGCCCTGATCGGCCTGCGCGGCGTCTACGACAGCGCCATCGGGGACGTCCCCCGCGCCACCACCACACAGCCCCTGTGGCCGGTGGTGGTGGCCGCCCAGCGCGCGGGCTACCTGGCGCTGTCCACGCTCGCCCTGGAAAACCCGCCGACGGCCTCGCAGATCACTGTGCAGCGGCTGGACCTGGCGTTCAACGAGCTGATGGCCGCGATGCGCGAGCGGCGCACCCCGCGTCTGGGCGCCCTGCCCCGGCTGGTCGACTACCCGCGCATCAACATGGAGCTGCGCATGCTGTCCTCGTCCATGCGCACCGCCGTGGCCGAGGACGAGCGCACCGCCGAACAGGAGCAGAACCGCCGTGCCCAGCGCGAGCACCGCCGCGCGCGCGAGGAGGCCGACGCCGATCTGTAGCCCGGCCTCCCCGTATGCGCGGACGGCGGTGCGCTAGTCGTCGATGATGGCGAACGCCCGCACCGGGAAGGTGCCCATGCCGCGGACCTTGGCCGGGACCGCGAAGAAGCGGAAGCCCTCGGCCGGGAGCCGGTTGAGCATGCACATGTGCTCCACCACCGGCACGCCCTTGGCCAGCAGCACCGAGTGGGCCGGGCGCGCCCCCTGGGCCGCCTCGGAGGTGTCGTCGATGTTGACCGAGTCGATGCCGACCATGCGGGCGCCCTGCTCGGCCAGCAGCCGCGCCCCCTCTTCGGTGAGGAAGGGGTGCTCGGGCGCGCCGTACTTGTCGGTGCGCCAGTGGCGGTCCCAGCCGGTGCGGATGAGCACCGCCCGGCCCTGCACCGGCACGCCCGCGAACGCCTCGGGCCCGACCTCGCGCGCGGGCGCGTCGACGACCGTCCCGGGCACGTCGGCGACCTTCTCCAGGTCCAGGTCGGCCAGGTCGGCGCCGTCCCGGTAGCGGTGGGCGGGCATGTCGATGTAGGTGCCGGTGTTGGCGACCATGGAGATGCGGGTGATGCTGAACTCGGTCCCCGGGGCGTAGCTGCGCTGCGAGGCGTCGAAGGTGATGTGGTCCTCGATCTGCGGACCCGGAAGCCCGGGATACGTGGTCATGTCGTGGGTGATCTGGTGGCTGACGTCGACGAACCGTCCCATGTACGCCCTCTTCCCTAGGTCTGCGGCCGGGGCCGCCCGGCCGGGTCGCGACCGCTCCGCACCCCGGGCCGCCGCGCCCGCCTCACAGGTCTAGACCAACACTAGCGCCCGGCGCCGCGCGGCGCCCGGTGATCGCGGCCGCCGGTCGCATCCGCCGCGGCCCCGCGTCCGACTCTAGACGTGTCTGTGGGAGGGGCCCGTAGAAGGCACCGGCGGCGCCATACGGCCCCAGGGGGGAGCCGGTCGGCGCGCCGTCGATCGATGAGAACGCGGCGAGGTCCGTGCCGAGCGCCGCGCAGGCCCGATCCACGGGACACGCCCTATCGGTGGCCCCCCGCCGCGCCGCGTCGGAGCCCGTCCACGGGCCCGGCGACACCGCCTCCGACCTGCACCCCGCGTGCGCGCGGCCGCCGCCCGGTGCACGCGCGGCGCCGGGGCGCCGTTAAGGTTCCATATCGTCCGTATCGGCGCCGACCGGCCCGGACACCCGTTGTTCCCGCCCGCACCACACTGACGAAGAGAGGGGCACCCGAGTGTCGCTGTACGGGGCCGCCAAGGCGGTCATCGCCCCCGCCGCACGGACCCTGTGGCCGATCGAGGCCGAAGGGGTCGACCACATCCCCGCCCGGGGTCCGGTCATCCTGGCCTCCAACCACCTGTCCAACATCGACCCGCTGTTCATCGGGGTCGCCGTCCCCCGGCCGGTGGTCTTCATCGCCAAGGAGGAGCTGTTCGCCGAGGGCAACGCGGCCCAGCGCACCTTCACCCGGGCGCTGCGCGCCATCGGACAGCTCTCGGTGGACCGCAAGCCGGGCCAGAGCTCGAAGGAGGCGATGGACGACAGCCTCCGGGTGCTCCGCGACGGCAGCGTGTTCGGCATCTTCCCGGAGGGCACGCGCTCCCCGGACGGGCGCCTGTACCGCGGCCAGACGGGCCTGGCATGGCTGGCGCTCTCGTCGGGCGCCCCGGTGGTGCCGCTCGCCCTGTACGGCACCGACCGCATCCTGCCGCACGGCCGCACGGTGCCGGTGCTGCGCAGGGTCGGCATGCGCTTCGGTCCGCCGGTCGACCTGTCCCCCTGGGAGGGCGAGGCGGCCAAGGCGCGCTCGCGGCGCGCGGCCACCGACGCCATCATGGCGGCCATCCAGCGCCTGTCCGGCCAGGAGCAGGTGCCGCGCTTCGCCGCCACGGTCAAGGCCGAACTCCAGGAGCAGCAGGAGCGCACGCGCGCGGAGACCGCGGGCCGCCCGGCCCTCAGGGACCGGCTGCGGCGCGGGCGGCGGGGCTGAGGCCGGAGCACGCGGCGTCGCCGCCTGGGCTCCCCTCCGGTACCTCCGGGCCACCTCTGCCGGGCGGCACCGCTCGGCGGCCCCACTCGGCAGCCCTGCGCGACGGCTCTGCGTGGTGCACCTCGGGCGGCGGCGCGGCGCCATGGCGGAGGGATTCGTCCGTTCCGCCCCCGCGTCCGTGCGCTCAGGTCTAGAGTGTGGCCACAGAAGACCGGTCCCCTCGCTCTTCCGGTCGCAGCGGGTCCGGCCGCGCCGTGCGGCCGGTTCGGCGGTTGCACGCGCGAGCGCGGAGGTGGATCGAAGGTGGCCCGGTTGAGCCGTTCGCTCTTCCCTGTCCTGCCTGAGGACGGTGTGTTCCGGATCTACGGCCAGGGCGCCCGGTCCGACGAGCCGAGCACCCCCGCCCTGCCGGGCGGGGAGCTGCTCGCCTGCGGAGTCGACCACATGGAGCTGCGCACCCTGCAGGGGCGCGTGCCGGTCGGCGTGACCGTCGAGGAGTGGGACGGTCCGCCGCGCTCCGAGGTCCCCGACGCGGAGGAGAGCGGCCCCTGGGAGGAGCGCGCGCTGGGGTCGCTGCTGCTGCGCGGCCAGATCGCGGTACGGGGCGGCGTCAACGGCACCCCGGTGCGGATCCGCCTGGCCGGGGGCTCCGGCCGGTATGCGGCCGAGGTACGGGCCCGCCACCGGCGGGCGGTCGCCGAGGACTGCGTGCGGCTGCTGCGCCGCCATCCCGACCCGCGATGCGAGGGCTTCTTGGCGGCTGCGCGTATGCTCGGCGGTCGGGAGGCGTTCCTGATCCGCCTGTGGCCGTTGTCGGCTGCTTCGGACCAGCGCTCTTCGCGCGCGGTTGCGGTGAGGTACCCCACAGTCGTTTCGGGCTGAGTCCCGCCCCGTCGGCGCGTTCTGTCTTCCAGGAGCGGTGTATGCGCGCCGCTGACGTGCGCCGACACCCCGCGCTCCGGTCGAAGGGGCCCAGACGGCCGACCGGAGAGGGCAATGCCTATCTTGGAGATAGGGTTTATAGGAAACCGATCCCTCCTATAAATTAGGTTAGCCTCGCCTGATTTACCGCGCCCTGGGGGCGTGGACGGCGGCCCGCGCGCCCGGCGGGACCGCGGACGACCCGGCGCGACGAACGGAGAACGAAGAGATGACGCGACCACTGCGCGTGGGAATCGTGGGGGCCGGCCCCGCGGGGATCTACGCGGCCGACCTGCTCACCAAGGACGAGACCCTCGCCGCGGCCGGGGTCGAGGTCAGCATCGACGTGCTGGACCGGCTGCCCGCGCCCTACGGCCTGGTCCGCTACGGCGTCGCCCCCGACCACCCCCGCATCAAGCAGATCCAGTCGGCCCTGCACAAGATCCTCGACAAGCCGCAGGTCCGCTTCCTGGGCAATGTCGCCTACGGGATCGACCTCAAACTCGAGGACCTGCACCGGCACTACGACGCCGTCATCTTCGCCACCGGCTCCGACCGCGACCGCCCCCTGGACATCCCCGGCATCGACCTGCCCGGCAGCCACGGCGCCGCCGACTTCGTCTTCTGGTACGACAGCCACCCCGACGTCCCGCCGCAGTGGCGGGTGGAGGGCTCCAGCATCGCCGTCATCGGCGCCGGGAACGTCGCGGTCGACGTCGCCCGCATCCTCGCCAAGGACGCCGACGACCTGCTGTCCACCGACATCACCGACAACGTGCACCAGGGCCTGCGCGCCAAGGGCGTCACCGACGTGCACGTCTTCGCCCGGCGCGGCATCGCCCAGGCCAAGTTCACCCCCATGGAGCTGCGCGAGCTGGACAAGCAGCCCGGCGTCGAGGTGATCGTCTACCCCGAGGACTTCGAGATGTGCGACGCCTCCGTCGCCGCCGCCGAGGAGTCCAACCAGGTCAAGACCAACGTCAAGGTGCTGCAGAACTGGGCCATCCGGGACCCGCGCGGCGAGCCGCGCCGCCTGCACCTGCACTTCCTGCACCGCCCCGCCGAGGTGCTCGGCGAGGACCGCGTCACCGGCCTGCGCACCGAGCGCATGGAGCTGACCGGCGACGGCGGCGTCCGCGGCACCGGCGAGTTCGTCGACCACGAGGTGCAGGCCGTCTACCGCGCGGTGGGCTACCTGGGGTCGCCGCTGGCCGACCTGCCGTTCGACGAGGACCGCGGCACCGTCCCGAACGCGGGCGGCCGGGTGCTCGACATGGACGAGCGGCACATGCCCGGCGTCTACGCCACCGGGTGGATCAAGCGCGGCCCGGTCGGCCTCATCGGCCACACCAAGGGCGACGCGCTGGAGACCGTCACCAACCTGGTGGAGGACCGGTCGTCGCTGCCCGAGGCCGAGGCGCCCGAGCCCGAGGCCTTCGTGCGGCTGCTGGAGGAGCGCAACGTGCCCTACACCACCTTCGACGGGTGGCGGCGCCTGGAGACGCACGAGGAGTCCCTGGGGGAGCCCGAGGGGCGCAAGCGTGTCAAGGTGCGCGAGCGGGACGCCATGACCCGCATCGCGCGCGGCGAGGCGTAGGGCGGGATTCGCGGGGCGTTCGCCGCTCGCGGCCGGGCCCCTGCCGTGTCGGGTCCGCCGGGCCGGCGCGGGAGGGGCGATGGCCACGCGCCGGATGGCGCCCGCCAGGGCGGTGCAGCCCTCCACCGCCCACTCCGCTCACCGGGTGCCCTCGGCGGTGTCCCCGCCGCCGTCCCGACTGCACGCCGCGTCCACCGGGACGTCCCTGTCCCGCCTTCGGCCCGGCGCCGCCGTGTTGTGTAGGTCACGCCCTACCGGGCGGCGTCGGGGCGCGGCCCCGACCGCATACCCGACGGTCGGCGCCGCGCGCCGACCGGCACCCTCGCCGGCCGTGCGACGGCCACGGCGCCGCCGCGGCCGGTGGCGGCCAGGACCCGCAGGGCTCCCGCCCCGGATCCCGGACACCGCCCCCTCCACCGGCCGCTATCGTCGTTGATGGCTCAGACACACACGGCGAGGCGATCGGCCGGACCGGATCGCGTGGGCCGCGGGGGCCGTCGGCTTCCCCAGCCCGCGCACCCGGCACCGCCCGCTCCCCCTTCGGCGCCGATGCCGAGCCGTGCCCCTGCGCGCGCGGGGGCGGCGCACCCCGGGAAGGACGAATCAGGCGTGAACGACAGGTGGACACCGGGAGAGGACGACAACGCGTTCCCCCGGCGCGACCAGGAGAGCGGTGAAGGAGGGGCCCCTCCCCCGCCGCCTGCCGACCCACGGGAGGGGGCGGAGTCCGCTCAGGGCCGCAACCCCTATGTTCTGCCGACGGCACCCGTCGGAGAGGACGGGCCGGGACTGCCCGGCTCCCCCTCCGGCGCCCAGCGCCCCTACCCGCCGGTGAGCGGCGCGCCGGGCGCGCCCGGCGGCGGCGTCGACTGGAAGGCGCCGCCGCGCCCGTCCGGGACCGCCGACGGGGCACCGGCCGGGCCCTCGGCCGGGGGGCCGACCGGGTCTCCGGGCGCGGCACCGGCCGAGGAGTTCGCGGGGAGCGCTGGGGCCGCAGGTCGGCCAGGCGGCCCCGCGGGTCCGGCCACGGCGGGCGCGGGAAGCGGGGAAGGTGTCCCCGGGGTCCCGGCGGGTTCGGAGGCTCCGCAGGCGCCGCATCCTCCGCAGCCCCCACAGGCCCCACAGGCGCCACAGACCGCCGAGGGGCGGCCGTTCTCCGAGAGGTCCCCCTCCGGTCCTCAGGCACCCGCTGCCTTCTCTCCTCAGCCGTCCGAGGCTCCAGAGGGCCCAGGCGGCGCCGAGCGCCCTCAGGGCGCGGCCGGGTTCGGTGAGCGGGCGGATTCCCACGAGGCCGCGGCGGAGCAGACCATCCCCACCGGGCAGGGCGGCGGCTTCGCCTCCGGGGCGGGTCTCGGTTCCAGCGCCGAGCAGACCCTCCCCACCGGTGAGGGCCTGACCTGGCAGACGGAGAGCACCGACCGACACGGCCCCCCGGACGCCGACGCGGCCGGCGACCAGGGGTTCTCGTGGCAGACGCCTTCGGCTCCTGCGGGCAACCCCTTCGAGGACCGGCCCCCGCAGGCTCCCGACCCGGCCCCGAGGGCCGAGGCATCCGACCGGCAGGCCCCCTGGGGAGCGTCCGCCTTCGATCTCCAGGACTCCGGGGCGCAGGCGCCCTACGGGGCCGAGCACGCGGGCATGCGGGAGACGGGCGGTTCGGCCGTGCCGGGCGCGCCCATGGGTGCCCCTCATGCCTTTGAGAGTGCGTCCACGCCGCCGCACCCCTCGGAGCCGTCCGAGCCGTCCGAGCCGTCGGAGACCATCGCCCACCGCTTCGACGCCCCGAACGGCCCCGACACCGGCGGCATGCCCGCCGCCCCCGCGTCCCCCGGCGCCTACGGTGACGGCGGCCAGGGCCCCTCCACCCCGCCCGGCGGGTTCGGTACGGCTCCGGCCGGGCTCTCCTACCTGGACGAGACCTCCAACCCGGCCTTCCCGAACACCGAGCCCTCGCCGTTCCCCGAGTCCGACGAGATCCCCGCCGAAGCGCACGGGGGCGGCTTCTCCGATGGGGCACAGGCGGGCGGCCTCACCGGCGGGACGCACGCGGGCGGTGGCTCCGGCCCCGGCACGCAGCCCTTCGCCGCGCCCACCGACCTCTCCTCCGCGCCCTCCGCCTCCTCCGAGCCGTCCGGCCCCGCAGGAGGCCCAGACGGCTCCGCGGGCTCCGGCGACTCCGGAGGGTTCCCGCCACCGCCGGTCCCGCCCGGGTCCGGGGGCGCCCCGAACGCGTTCGGTCCGGACTGGCAGCGCGGCTCCGCCGCCTCCGGCGGGGCGGGCGGTTACGGCGGACCCGGTGGTGGCGGTGGCCACGGCGGTTCCGGCGGCCCCGGCGGCCCCGGCGGCCCGAACGGCCCCTTCGGGGACGACCCGGCGCCGAAGCCGCAGAAGCGGTCCCGCAAGGGGCTGTTCATCGGCATCGGTGCCGCCGCCTTGGCGGTCGTCCTCGGCGGCGGCGTCACCGCCTGGTTCGTGCTCGGCCAGGGGGCTGGGCCCGAGGGCGCCGCCGACTCCTACACCGCGGCGTGGGCCGAGCGGGACTACGCGGCCATGGCCGCGCTCACCAACGGCGGCGATGCCGAGAAGGTGCTCACCGCCATCGACGAGGACCTCGGCGTCGAGAAGGCCGCCGTGGAGACGGGCGAGGTCAGTGAGGGCGACGGCGGGACGGCCAGCGCGCCCTTCACCGCCACGCTCACCCTGAGCGGCGTCGGCGACTGGTCCTATGAGGGCGAGCTGCCGCTAGTGGAGCAGGACGGGGAGTGGAAGGTCGACTTCAGCCCCTCGGCGGTGCACCCCGAGCTGGAGGACGGCACCACGCTCGTGCGCGCCAACGTGCGCGGGGACCGCGGGAAGATCCTCGCCGCCGACGGCTCGCGGCTGGACACCGACGACGCCTCCGGCTCCATCAAGATGCTGACCGGGGCCGTGGGCGCCGCCACCGCCGAGGACGTGGAGCGGTTGGGCGCCGGGTACAAGGAGGGCGACCCGGTCGGCCAGGGCGGCATTCAGCAGCAGTATGAGGAGCGTCTGGCCGGTGCGTCGTCCGCCTCCATCCGCATCGCCGAGGTCGGCAAGGAGCAGGAGGCGCTCGAGAACCCCGACGCCCCTGTCGTGGACACCATCGAGGGCGAGGGCGGCCAGGACGTCACCACCGCCATCGACCCGGCCATGCAGGACGCCGCGGCGGCGGCCGTGACCTCCCAGGGCAAGCCGACGTCGCTGGTGGCGGTGCGCGCGTCCACCGGCGAGGTGCTGGCCGTCGCCAACAACGCGGCCGGGATGAACCGCGCCTTCGACGGGCAGTACGCCCCCGGTTCCTCGCTGAAGATCGTCACCTACGAGTCGCTGCTGGAGAACGGCATGGCGACCACGGACCCGATGAACTGCCCGAAGGAGGCACTGGGCTTCAAGAACGCCGGGGACGCCGCCTACGGCGCCCAGACGATGACCGAGGCGTTCGCGACCTCCTGCAACACCGCGCTGGTGCAGGAGGTGGTGCAGCGGCTCAGCGGGGAGCAGCTGACCGCCACGGCCGAGGAGTTCGGCATGAACGCCGACCTCAACGTCGGCATCCCGGCCCGCGAGCCGTCGTTCCCGCAGCCGGACGGCGAGGGCCTGCTGGCCGCACAGAGCATCGGGCAGGGGCAGGTCATCTCCACGCCGCTGCACATGGCGACGGTGCCCGCGGCCATCGCGGACGGGTCGTGGCGGTCTCCGTCGCTGGTGACCGACCCGGCGCTGGAGGACAAGCCCGAGCCCAAGCCGATCGCGCACGCCGAGCAGATCCGTCCGATGATGCGCGAGGTCGTCACCGACGGCACCGCGAAGAGCTCCGGGTTCGAGGGCGAGGTCTACGCCAAGACCGGCTCGGCCGAGTTCGGCGTCGCCTCCGGCGAGGACGACGAGCTGCAGACCCACGCGTGGGTGGTGGGCTACAAGGGCGATATCGCCTTCGCCGCGGTGGTCGAAGGCGGCGGAGGCGGCGGTTCGGTCGCCGGTCCGGTGGCGGCGAAGTTCGCCAACACGCTCTAGAAGTCCGAGTACCGAGATCCGACCGGTGAAAGGGCCGCCCGGGCACGAGCCCGGACGGCCCTTTCCCATGTCCGGGCCGGGGTGGGGCGGGCCGGGGCGGGGCCGGTCCAGAGCTCAGGCCACCGGTGAAGGGGGCGGCGACGAGCCGGTGCCCGCTTCCGGGCCCCGGCAGGGCGCGCGGCCGCCTGAGCACAAGGAAGAAGACGGCGGGACGGCGCAGGCCGACGCCCCTTCCGGCAGCGTCGTCAGGTGGCGGGCGTGGGCGTGGTCGCCGTGATGGCGACAACGGGACAGGCGGTGCCCCACTCACCGGCTCCGGCCGATCGGGGGCACAGGGGCGCAAGGAAAAACAGCAGCGACGAAGGAGGCCGCCGGGCCCACCTGCAGCGCCGACGTTTGCACGGAGTGTGCGCGGTCGCCGTGATCGGCAGCAACGGATCGGCCAACGGCCCGCTCAGTGCTCCTTAACCGGGTGCCGCGCGGGCCGGGTGCACGCGGAGAGGGCGGCGACGGTGCAGGGCGGTGCCCCTTCCGGCAGCGTCGTCAGGTGGCGGGCGCCTGCGTAGTCACCGCCCTCCACCTCGCACCGTGACGGCCTGTCGCCCGGCCGGAGCCGGTGAGCGGGCACGTGACATTCCTTCGACGCTCGGAATGCCCACTGACCCGCGAGCAGCCCGCATCACCGTCCCGTGGGTCGGCCCCGCCTCAGACGCTCGGGCGTTCCAGGGCGGTCATGGTGGTGTCCTGCTCATCGCCCCGGTCGACCCGTTCCCGCTCTTGTTCCGGGGCCAGCCCCTCGGACGGGGCCTCGGCCGGTGGGGCCAAGAGGACCAGCGCCAGCATCACCAGCAGTACCATCGCCCCCACGACGGCGCAGACCAGCCATGACCGCCACCGGAGATCGCCGTCGGCGGGCCCGTCCGAGATCCCGGGGTCGCACTCGCCGAACGAATGAAGGCGCCCCGCCAGGACCGGGTCGTCCTCGCTGAGGCGGTGCTCGATCGCGGCCAGGATCCGCTCTTCGTATTCGCGCAGAGCCATGGCGCCACCTTTCGCATCGGCACAGAGGGCACCGGGCCCCATACGGCGGCCCCACCCCCGATACCCGCCTTTCTATCCGGGCGTGAGGGCGCTGTCACCCGGTTTCGGAAATTCGCTCCCACGCCGGGACCCGGTGGAACCGCAGGCCCCTGCGGCCTCGATGGCACCGCTGCCGTCGAGGGTCCCCGGCAGGGACGGCGGGGACGTCCCGTCGGGAGCCCCCGGTCCTACCGACGGGGCCGGGAGGACCGCTGCCCGCAGCGGCGCCCGCCTCTCAGGGCCGCGGCGCCCGCCCCTCAGTCGGCCCGGGGGCCGACCTCCGTCCCCTCTCCCGGTGCGCCCTCGGTGCGGTAGCGGTCCAGGGCGGTGACGAAGTACCGGGGCCGTCCGCCGTCCCCCTCCTCGTCCGCGTCGCCCTTCCCGTCCGCCCCGGTGTCGGTGAACGACGGTTCGTCCAGCGCGCCCACGACGCCGACCAGGCTCTCCCGCCCGCCCAGCGCGCACGGGTCGTCGGCCTCCTCCTCGGACACCCGGTAGACGGCGTAGGAGCGCGCCCCCTCGGCCGGATCCCACGACACCCGCACGTCGCCGTCGTCACCGCGCACCGCCCGCAGCCCCTCCACCGGGTCGGGGCGCCCCTCGCCGCCCTGGGCCTTCGGCGGCAGGGCCGGAAGGGCGTAGTGGTCCTCCTGGAGCCGCTTCATCGCCTCTTCGGCGCCGCCGCGCATGTCCTGCATGGAGAAGAACACGTCGCCGCCCACCTCGGGCAGGTCCCCGCTGTAGTCGAGCTGGCGGGCGAGCGCGTCCTCGCCCTTCCACGCCTTCTCCCCGTCCTCGCCGACTCGGTAGGCGGCCTGCCCGATGTACAGGTCGACGCCGGTGCCGCGCACCTCCTCGGCCCACCACGGCGCCAGCACCTCGTAGTCGGCGGTGGAGAACCCGCGCTCCCAGTACAGCTGCGGCACGATGTAGTCGACGGAGCCCTCCCGGATCCAGGCCCGGGTGTCGGCGTACTGGGCCGAGTACGACTCCAGGCCCTTGGTGTCCGAGCCGTCGTCGGCGCTGTCGGCGTTGCGCCAGATCCCGAACGGGCTCACCCCGAAGCGCACCCACGGCTTCGACTCGCCGATGGCCGTGTGCACGTCGGCGATGAGCGCGTCGACGTTGGAGCGCCGCCAGGCGCCGCGGTCCTCCGCGTCACCGCCGTGCTCCTTCCAGCTCGCGTCGTCGTCGAACTCCTCGCCGTCGGCCGGGTAGGGGTAGAAGTAGTCGTCGAAGTGCACCCCGTCCACGTCGTAGCGGCCGACGACGTCCATGACCACCCCGGTGACCCATTCGCGCACCTCGGGCAGCCCGGGGTCGAGCCACCCCTGGTCGTCGTACTCCACCAGCCAGTCCGGGTGCTCCACGGCGGGGTGGTCGTCGGCCAGCCCCTCCAGGTCGGGGTCGTCCCAGCCGACGCGGTAGGGGTTGAACCAGGCGTGCAGCTCCAGCCCGCGGGCGTGCGCCTCCTCCACGGCGAACTCCAGCGGGTCGTAGCCGGGGTCGCCGCCCTGGTCACCGGTGAGGTAGCGGGCCCAGGGCTCCTTGTCGGAGGCGTAGACGGCGTCGGCGGTGGGCCGCACGTGGAAGAACACCGCGTTGAGGCCCAGCTCACGGGCGTCGTCCAGCCGGGCGCGCAGCTCGTCCTTCTGCTCCTGGGCGTCCAGGCCCGGCTCGGAGGGCCAGTCGATGTTGCGGACGGTGGTGAGCCACACCCCGCGCATCTGCCGTTTGGGGAGGTCGGCGGTGTCCTCGCACTCGGCGGGGATGGGGCGGGCGTCCGCCGCGCCCGCGTCGGGCTCGGCGCCGTCCGGCGCCCCCGTGCAGGCCGCCAGGACCGGCAGCACCGCGGCCGTCGCCGCCCACCTCAGCAGCCTCCGCATGTCCCCCGTGTCCGCCTTTCCCGCACATGTCCCGCACCGCCGCCGATTCCCGGGACAGCCTAGCGGCGCCCGCGCGGCGCCCGCGCCCGGTTCCGCGCGCTTGGGCACGCCGCCCCCGCCGACTCCCTAGACTCGAATGTCGTGAGTGTCGCCTTTGCATCCCCGCCCCGCCTGGCCGTGCGCACCGTCGAGCTGCGCGACCGGCGCCCGCTGCTGTCCCACCTGCCCGCCGCCGCACCCCTGTGCTGGCTCCGCGGCGGTGACGGCCTGGTCGCCTGGGGCGAGGCCGCCCGCCTGGAGCTGCCCGCGGAGGGGGCTTCCGACGGGGTGCGGCGGTTCTCCGAGGCCGCGCGCCTGCTGCGGGGCCTGTTCGCCGACGCCGAGGTGGACGACGCGGTGGACCTGCCGGGCACCGGTCCGGTGGCGTTCGCCTCCTTCACCTTCGACGCGCGCTCGAACGGGTCGGTGCTGGTGGTGCCCAGCGTGGTGGCCGGCCGCCGCGGCGGGCACACCTGGCTGACCACGATCGGCGGCCACCGGCCCGGCTCCCACCCGCACCCGGGCGCGCTCACCGCCCCGGGGGCACCGCTGCGCCCCGTGGGGCCGCTGACGTGGGGGCCGGGCTCGCTGACGGCCGAGGAGTGGTGCGGGGCGGTCGGCGCGGCGGTCGACCGGATCCGGGGCGGGGGCCTGGGCAAGGCGGTGCTGGCGCGCGACGCCTTCGCCGACGCCGAGCGCGCCATCGATCCGCGCACCCTGCTGGGGCGGCTCGCGGCCGCCCACCCCGAGTGCTACACCTTCGCCGTGGACGGGCTGGTGGGCGCCACCCCGGAGCTGCTGCTGCGCCGCGACGGCGACCGGGTGGAGTCGCTGGTGCTGGCGGGCACCCGCCGCCGGGGCGCCACCGTGGAGGAGGACGCCGCGCTGGCCGAGGACATGCTCTCCTCGGCCAAGGACGGCGAGGAGCACCGGTTCGCCGTCGAGTCGCTGCGTGCGGCGCTGGGCCCGCTGGCGACGGAGGTGGTGGCGCCCGCGGAGCCCGAGCTGCTGCGCCTGGCCAACGTGCAGCACCTGGCGTCCCCGGCCTCGGCCGAGCTGCGCCCGGGGGTGTCGACGCTGGACGCCGTGGCGGCGCTGCACCCGACGGCGGCGGTCGGGGGCACCCCCACGGCGGAGGCGGTGGAGCTCATCCGCGAGCTGGAGGGGATGGACCGGGGGCGCTACGCGGGTCCGGTCGGCTGGATCGACGCGCGGGGGCGCGGCGAGTGGGCGATCGCCCTGCGGTGCGCGCACGTTTCGGGGTCGCGGGCGCGCCTGTTCGCCGGGTGCGGCATCGTGGCCGGGTCCGAACCGCAGGCGGAGCTGGCCGAGGCCGACTCCAAGTTCCGTGTGATGGCCGAGGCCCTGACCGACCGCTGAGGCCCCGCGGCCCGCCCGGCCGATCCGGCGTCGGTCTCGGGACGAACGACAGGGGAGAGATTCGGGGCGGGGAGAGCGGCGCCACGGGGGACGCGCTCGCGTCCGCGGAATCTCCGTCCGGCCAGATCAGTGCGATCATCACAGTGCAGGGGCGGCCGTGCCCCCGCATCGGCGCCCCGACCGGCGCCCTGCCCGTCGGGGGCGCCTCGGGCCGCCCGCCCATAGCGGGCGCGGCCGCCGAACGCTCCGCCACTCCAGCGGACGCCATCGGGGACGCGGCCCGGCGGGTGGCACCGCGGTCCCGGCACCCGGGCGCCCGACGGTCGCCGCCGATCCTTCGGCTCAGTCCGCCAGGGCCTCGAAGTCCTCGAACTCGAAGCCCGGGGCCACGATGCAGCTCACCAGCGCCTCCTCACCGACCAGCGGGCGCGCCGTCTGCCAGGTGCCCGCCGGGACGAGGATCTGCAGGTTCTCCCCCGCCTCCACGTACGGCCCCAGGACCAGCGGGCGCTCCTCCTCCGGCAGCTCCCCGGTGCCGCCCAGGACCAGCCGCAGCGGCCCGCCCCGGTTGAACACCCACAGCTCGTCGGAGCGGACCCGGTGCCAGCGCGACTCCTCCCCCGGGCACAGCAGGAAGTGGATGGCCGTGGCCGCGTGGCGCGGGCCGGGGTACCCCTCGGGCCGGGAGCTGACCGGCGATCGCCACGTCTGCCGGTACCACCCGCCCTCCGGGTGCGGCACCAGGTCCAGGGCCTCGGCGGTGGGGCTGCGCCGCACCACGCCGGTGTAGCGGCCCCACGGGTCGCGGCGCAGGTAGCGCACCCCGACCACGGCGGCGCGCGGGATGGGCCCGAACACGTGCGGGAAGAGCACGTCCGGGTCGGCCCCGGGCGGCGGCGCCGGGGAGGGCGCCTCCCAGCGCACCTCGGCGTCGACCATCCCGCTGTCCACGACCAGGGCCACCATCTGCTCCTCGGTCTCCCGGTAGAACGCGTTGGCGACCGCCAGGAGGGTGGCCTCGTCCGGGGAGGCGTGCACGAACCCCTCGCTCCGCAGGGAGTCGGCGTCGATGTCGCCGCCCGCCTCCCACCGTGCGTGCTCGGTCATGTGGAGGATGTAGCCCATGCGCCGACGCTACCAAGCCTGTGAGCGGCGACACCCCGCGACTCCCGGCCTTCACTCGGGGCGGGGCGGCGCACTAGCCTTCGAGGAGCGGCACTGGTGGGATCTTTGAGCCGGTCCCCCGGCGGCCGCGTACAGCCACACGGCGCGGGCCACCCGCGCCCCCGCCCGCTCCGGCGGGTGGAGGAACACGCATAGGCAGGGAGCCGACCTCATGGCACAGCATTTCGACGTCGTCGTCCTGGGCGCGGGCCCCGGCGGCTATGTGGCGGCGATCCGGGCCGCCCAGCTCGGCCTGAAGACGGCGGTCGTGGAGGAGAAGTACTGGGGCGGCGTCTGCCTCAACGTCGGCTGCATCCCCTCCAAGGCCCTGCTGCGCAACGCGGAGCTGGCCTACACGCTCTCGCGCGAGGCCGACACCTTCGGCATCGAGTTCGGCGGGAAGGTCTCCTTCGACTACGGCAAGGCCTACCGCCGCAGCCGCGACGTGGCCGACGGCCGCGTCAAGGGCGTGCACTTCCTGATGAAGAAGAACAAGATCACCGAGCTCAACGGGCGCGGCACCTTCACCGGCCCCACGGCCCTGGAGGTCTCCGGCCCCGACGGCACCGAGCAGGTCACCTTCGACAACGCGATCATCGCGGCCGGGGCCTCGCCGAGGCTGCTGCCCGGCACGTCGCTGTCGGACCGGGTGGTCACCTACGAGGAGCAGATCCTCGCCGACGAGGTGCCCGCCAGCATCATCATCGCCGGGGCCGGGGCGATCGGCCTGGAGTTCGCCTACGTGCTGCGCAACTACGGGGTCGAGGTGACCCTGGTGGAGTTCCTCGACCGCATCGCGCCCACCGAGGACGAGGAGGTCTCCGCCGAGCTGGCCCGCCACTTCAAGCGCCTGGGGGTGGAGGTGCTCACCTCCACCCGCGTGGACACGGTGGAGGAGTCCGGCGGAAAGGTCCGCGCCGCGGTGACCGGGCCCGACGGGGCCCAGAAGACCCTGGAGGCCGACAAGCTGCTGCAGGCCATCGGCTTCGCCCCGAACACCGGGGGCTACGGGCTGGAGGCGGCCGGGGTCGAGCTGACCGACCGGGGCGCCGTCGCGGTGGACGCGCGCGGGCGCACCAACGTGCCGGGCGTGTACGCGATCGGGGACGTCACCGCGAAGCTGATGCTGGCGCACACCGCCGAGGCGATGGGCATCATCGCCGCCGAGACGATCGCCGGTGCGGAGACCCAGGAGATCGACTTCCGGATGATCCCCCGGGCCACGTACTGCCAGCCGCAGGTCGCCTCGTTCGGCTACACCGAGGCCCAGGCCCGGGAGGCCGGGTTCGACGTGCAGGTCGCCAAGTTCCCGATCATGGCCAACGGCAAGGCCCACGGCCTGGGCGACACCCGCGGCTTCGTGAAGGTCCTGGCCGACGGCAGGTACGGCGAGCTGCTGGGCGCGCACATGATCGGCCCGGAGGTGACCGAGCTGCTGCCGGAGCTGACCCTGGCCCAGCAGTGGGACCTGACCGTGCACGAGGTGTCCCGCAACGTGCACGCCCACCCGTCCTTGAGCGAGGCGGTGAAGGAGGCCGTGCACGGCCTGGCCGGGCACATGATCAACCTCTGACGCGCGCGCCGAGGGGCGCCCGCCCGCAGGTCGGGCGCCCCGGCAGGATGGCACGTGGTGTGCAGTGCCATCTCCCCCTACGAGCCGGGGACGGGCGTCGCCCCCCACGGCGGCGGGAGTGACCTGGTCTTCCCGCACGACTGTTCGGCGAGCGCGGCGGCGCCCCGGAGGCCCGGTGAGAGGACCCCCTTGGGCCGGCTGCTGCGGCGGGCCCAGCGCCCCTGGCAAGCCCTCCGGCGACAGCCCCCCGGGGCGGGGCCGCCCCGCGGGCTCCATGGCGGACGACGGCTCTGCGCCGCCGGTCGCACACGTTGAGAATCGCAGCGGATTCCCCAAGCGCACCTGCCTCCCCGGAACAGTGGGGGCTCCCGGGCGCCCAAGGGGTCGTCCCGGGGCGCCCGACCGATCGGGTACGGGCGCGGGCCCGTCTCCCGGGCGGCGGGCGGACCGCCCCCTCCGCAGGGCCGGTCCCGGGCGGCGGGCGTTGCGCACACGGCCCGCGCACCGTGCCCTATGCCTCCAGGTGCAGGCCGGAGTCCATGGCGGCGAAGGCACGGCGGACGTGGCCCGGTAGCTCTCCGGGCGCGCACGTGGGCAGCCACTCGTCCACCGCGCTCCTCCACGCCACCACACAGAACTCGACCAGCAGCCGCGGCTCCAGGCCGTCCTGCAGGTCCAGCCGCCGCCGGATCTCCGCCTGCATCTCGGCGCAGTGCAGCAGCGAGTGGCCCTCCAGCGCCGGTGACTCGGCGGCCAGCCGGATCGTCGTCGCAAACCTCCGGTGCCAGTCCTCGTCCATGCGCGCCAGCGCGGCCAGCAGCACGTCACGGAAGACGTCGCGCAGCGGCCCGCTCCTCTGCTCCTCGTCCAGGACCTCCAGGAAGACGCTCCACAGCTCCTTCACGGCGGTGAGGGCCACGTCCTCCTTGGAGCGGTAGTAGCGGAAGAACGTCCGCCGCGACACCTCCACGGCCGCGAGCAGCTCGTCGAGCGGGGTCGCGTCGAACCCGCGCTCGCCGAACAGCGCCACGGCGGCCTCCGCGAGGGCCTGGCGGGTGCGGATCTTCTTGCGTTCGCGCAGCGATGCGGGCGGGGCGGGGTGCGTCATCGGGGCTAGTGTAGCGCGGCCGCCGCGGCGTGGCGTATGCTCCACTGACGCAAATGCCACTGAGTGGCATTTTTATCGGAGGAGTCCCCATGCGCGCACTCGTCATCGACCACGCCGCCCCGACCCATCTGGCCATGGCCGAGGTCCCCGACCCGGTCCCCGGGCCGGACGAGGCCCTGGTGCGGGTCGAGGCCGTCTCGCTCAACTACGGGGAGGTCGCCGACGCGGCCGCGGAGCACGCACCGGACGGGACGGTCATCGGCTGGGACGCGGCGGGGGTGGTGGTCCGCCCGGCGGCCGACGGGTCGGGGCCGCCCGAGGGCGCCCGCGTCGCCACCCTCGGCCACGCGGGGTGGGCGCGGCTGCGGGCGGTCCCGGCGCCCCTGGCCGGCACCCTGCCCGACGGCGCCGACCCGGGCGCCGCCGCCACCCTCCCGGTCGCGGGGCTCACCGCCCTGCAGGTGCTGCGGCGCCTGGGGCAGCTCGTCGGCCGCCGGGTCATGGTCACCGGCGCGACCGGCGGCGTCGGACGGTTCGCCGTCCAGCTCGCCGCACGCGCCGGGGCCCAGGTGGTGGCGGTCAGCCGGGACCCCGCGTCCGAGGGGGTGCTGCGCGCGCTCGGCGCGGACGAGGTCCGCACCGCCGCAGCGGACGTGCGCGAGCCGGTCGCGGGGGTGGTCGACAACGTCGGCGGGCCCACCCTCGTGGACGCCTTCGCCGCCCTGGAGGCCGGGGGGACGCTGGTGAACGTGGGCCGCAGCGCGGAGGCGGCGGCCGTGCTGNCGGCGCCCGCCATGACCGTTCGATCCGCACGTTCCACCTTCTGGGCGCGCCGGTCCCCGACTTCTCCGGCGACCTGTCCTGGCTGGCCGCCGAGGTCGTCTCCGGCCGCCTGGACCCGGGCATCGTCCGGCGGGACCCGTGGACACGCCACGAGGAGGCGGCGCAGGCCCTCCTCGAAGGCCGCCTGCGCGGCAAGGCCGTCCTCGACGTCGACTGACGTCCCGCGGGGGCGGGCGAACCCTTCCACGTGGCGGGGATCTCCGAGCCGCCATGTGCGCACGGCCGGTGAGGCCCCCAGGGCGGAGTCCGCCCCCTTCGGAGGCCTCACCGGCGATCCGCCACAGACGGGCGGCCGACAGTCGCCCCGCTCCCGCAGACACCGTCCACCGCGAACGGGCCCACCCTGTTCCCTTCCAGTGCCCTGGCACGCCCAGCACTCATCCGCACCCGGGCCCGGCATGGANGGTCGCGCCTGCCGTTGGCGGGCCACCGAAGGCCGACCGCTGACACGCGGTGCGCCGAGTCAGCGCACCGAACACAGAGGCAGGGCCGCCCCAAGGCCGTGACGATCGCGCCAGCCTGGGCGAACGGACACGGCCCTACTCCAGCGGACGTATCCCACGGCGCTCCACGGAACGGGCCCGGGGCGCTGCAGAAAGCCGTGCCGATCCCAGTAGCGTGATCCGCATCTACCCGATCCTGCGCGGGCACAGCCCGTTGCCACGTGGGCGCAGGGCGGATGCAGGTCCGAACAGGCCGGGCGGATCGCGTCCTGCAAAGCGTCCTGCAATGTGGTGTAACCAAGTCCGAATCTGCACTGCAATGAGCACCAAACGGCTGGGACAGCACGGGAACTCGCGTTCGGACTTCATCGGAAAGTCGCACCACTCCGGCGGACATGACCGCCGGGCAGGACGGCGTCCACTGACGGGCGAGCGAAGGCGACTCGCCGACAGACGGGACGCCGATCAGGACACCGATACAGAGGCGGGGCCGCGCTAACGTCACGACGGTCGATCACGTCGGCCCGGACGGACGGAGATCGCACCGCCGCAGCCAACGCAGCCCTCGGACGGGCTGTGTCGCTTGGAGCGGAACGTCCGCGGCCGCGGCGGCGCCTTCCCGGGCGGGTTGCGGCATCGACCGCCCCCGGGAAGCTCACCCCTCCAGGGCGCGGTCGACCTCGCGTTGTATGCGGGCGCGCAGGGCCGCCGAGTCGGACCGGCCGGTGCGCACCTCGATGAGGCGCAGGCCCTCCCCCAGCAGTGCCTTGGGGAGGTCGCTCGCCCACTCCAGGCGCGTGTACCCCACGTCGGCCATGGCCGCCACCCGCTCCATCGACACCCCGTGCGGCGTGCCGAAGACCCGCTCGAAGTCCGGGTGGCCCGCCTGCTCCAGGCCCGAGAATATGCCGCCGCCGTCATTGTTGACCACCATGACCGCGAGGTCCGGTCTCGGCTCCTGCGGGCCGATCACCAGGCCGTTCTGGTCGTGCAGCACCGCGAGGTCCCCCAGCAGCGCGTACCCGGGCCCGCCGCCCTCGGCCTGGTGCGCCAGCGCCGCGCCCACGGCCGTGGAGACGGTGCCGTCGATGCCGCTCACCCCGCGGTTGCCGATGATGCGGGCGCCGCAGCGCGCGTCCATGGCGGCGTCCAGGTCGCGGATCGGCATGCTCGACCCGGCGAACAGCAGCGCCCCGTTGGGCAGGTGCGCGGCCAGGTCCCGGGCCAGCCGGGGCTCGCTGAGCGCCTCCTCGGCGTCGAGCACCCGGTCGACGGCGGCCCGCGCCGCCGCGTCGGCGCGCCGCCAGGACGCCGCCCACGCGGTGTCCGGGTCGGCCCCCTCGGGCGCGGCGACCGCCGGGACGACCTGGCAGGCGGTGCGCACCGGGTCGGCGAAGTGGCGGGGGTCGCCCACCGCGATGTGCTGCCGGGCGGTGCGCAGGTAGGACATGAGCTGCCGGGACAGCCCCGGGCGCCCGACGCTGACCACCAGGTCGGGGACGTGCTCGCGGGCGAACGCCGGGTTGGCCAGCAGCTCGCGGTAGGCGGAGGCGGCCCCGGCGCGGCGCGCGTTGGAGGTGGGCTCGGCCAGCAGCGGCCACCCGGTGCGCGCCGACAGGGCGAGGTAGGGGACCGGGTCGTAGTCGCCGTCGCCGCACACGATCACGCCGCGCTCGACCGCGGGGGCGCGCACCGGTTCGGGCTCGGAGGGCACGGCCGGGCCGGCGAACCACGGGGCCCCGTCCGCGCGCCCGTCCAGCGGCTCGGGCCAGGCCGGGGCGTCGGGCCCGTCGTCGGGCACCAGGGGGTCGCGGAAGGCCAGGTTGAGGTGGACGGGCCCGGGGTGGTCGGGGCCGGTGGCCGCCCAGGCGCGGCAGGCCAGCGACCTCCAGTAGGCCACCATGCCCGGCACCGGCTCGGGCACCCCGGCCTCGGTGAAGAACCGCACCGCGGGCCCGTAGAGGCGGATCTGGTCCACCGTCTGGTTGGCGCCGGTCCCGCGCAGCTCCGGCGGCCGGTCGGCGGTGAGCACGAGCAGCGGCACCCCGGCGTGGTCGGCCTCCATCACCGCCGGGTGGAAGTTGGCCGCCGCCGTGCCCGACGTGCACACCAGCGCGACCGCGCGGCGCGAGGCGCGCGCCAGGCCCAGCGCGCAGAAGCCCGCCGACCGCTCGTCGATGCGCACGTGCACCCGCACCCCGGGGTGGGCGACCAGGGCCAGCGCCAGGGGGGTCGAGCGCGACCCCGGGGCGACGACCGCCTCGGCCAGCCCGCAGCGGGCGAGCTCATCGACGAGGACCCGCGCCATCGCGGTCGAAGGATTCATGCAGCACAGCTCTCACGTAGTCGTCTTCAGGCCAGTATCGGCGGAACACCCGCCGAACCCCCCGTCGGGTGCAACGGATCGCCGCGCCCGCTCGGTCCCGCACCGGGTGCGAGAATCCCCACGTCCCCGATCCCCTGCCCGGGGTGCAGGCCGTAGCCCCGCGAGCAACAAGGGTCGCACCACTGAGCCGTACGTGCGCGGGGCGCCCGCCGCGTCACCGGGCCGGTTCCGGTGCTGTGTGCGGCGTTTCGCGCGGCTCCGGCGCAGCGGACGGCGTTTCGGCCCCGTGGGCCCCGCGGGCGCCGTCCTCCCGACCGCCGCCTCCGCGGCCGCAGGCTCCCCGAACGGCGCCGCGGCTCCGCGCCCCCGGTGCGGGCGCCGCACCCGGGACCGCTCGGCGCAGGCCACGCCCCCGGCGTGGTGTGACCATCGTTCGTCCGCGCCAGCGCGACCGCCGTCCCCGGCGACGGTCCGGACCCGTCTTCAGGGGCCCCGCCAGGGCCCGACGGCCCAGGCGTCCCGTGGTCTCCGCCCCGCTGCGGCACTCGTCGCTCCCCCTTGCTCCGATGCGCCGACGCACCAGAAGTGCGGGCGTGTCCACGCCTGTTCCCTCCCGTAGGGCCGCCACACCCCCGAACCGCTTCGGACCGCCCCGGGACCCGTTCCGGGTGCGCCGCTCACCCCGCCGCCGCGCGCGCGGCGGCCATGCGGTCCCGCCACCCCTCAGGGGCGGTCTCCACGGCCTCCAGCAGGTCCGGGTCGACCTGCGGCCTGCGCACGGGGAGCGCCCCGTCCACCGGCAGCATCGGGTCGGCGCACACGTCCGCGGTCAGCAGCTGCACCGTGGCCAGCCCGCACGCGTAGGGCAGCTCCGGCAGCGCCGCCGCCAGGGCGACACCGGCGGCGATGCCCACCGACGTCTCCACGGCGCTGGAGACCACGGCGGGCAGCCCGCACGCCTCGGCCACCCTCAGGGCGGGGCGCACCCCGCCCAGCGGCTGCACCTTCAGCACCACGATGTCGGCGGCCTCGGCGGCGCGCACGCGCAGCGGGTCCTCGGCCTTGCGGATCGACTCGTCGGCCGCCACGGGGACGTCCGTGCGCCGCCGCACATGCGCCAGCTCATCCAGCGTCGGGCACGGCTGTTCGGCGTACTCCAGGTCGAACCGGTCCAGCGCGCGCAGCATCCGCACCGCCGTGTCGGCGTCCCAGCCGCCGTTGGCGTCCACGCGCACCCTGCCCGAAGGTCCGAGCGCGCCGCGGACCGCCTCCACACGCTCCAGGTCCTCGGACGGGTCCTGCCCCCGCTCGGCCACCTTCACCTTGGCGGTGCGGCAGCCGCCCGCGGCGACGATGCGCTCGGCCTCCTCGGGCCCCACGGCCGGGACCGTCACGTTCACCGGGACGCTCCCGCGCACCGGCTCGGGCCAGCCCTCCTCGGCCGCCTCACGGCAGGCGGCCCACCACCGCGCGCACTCGGCGGGCCCGTACTCGGCGAACGGGGAGAACTCCCCCCACCCCCGAGGCCCGCGCACCAGCAGGCCCTCCCTGCTGCGCACGCCGCGGAAGCGCGTCCTCATCGGGATCGAGAACGCCCGACCCGCCGCGTCCCGTCCGGCCGTCCCGCCCATCGCGGCCCCTCTCCTCGACCCGGCACCGTGCGAGTGGGCCCCGACCCAGGGGGTGTTACGCGGGTCACGGCCTACTGCGCGACGCCCAGGCACGGCCCTCGCTGCGTTCTCATCAGTCGACAGCCTGCTGACCGACTCTCCCACCGGCCGCGTGACGCCGCCGGCGCCTCCTACGGCCATGACCCGCGCAACACCCCCTAGCGACCGGGGCCGCGGCCCGGATCAGGGACGGCGCGGGAAGCGCTCGAACTCCGGACGCCGCTTCTCCTTGAAGGCGTCCCGGCCCTCCTGGGCCTCCTCGCTCATGTAGTAGAGCATGGTGGCGTCCCCGGCGAACTGCTGCATGCCCGCCGCGCCGTCGCTCACCGCGTTGATCGCGCCCTTGAGCATGCGCAGCGCCAGCGGGGACTTCTCCAGCATCTCCCGGGCCCAGGCGACGGTCTCCTCCTCCAGGCGCTCCAGCGGCACCACGGTGTTGACCAGGCCCATGTCCTGGGCCTCCTGGGCGCCGTACTGGCGGCAGAGGTACCAGATCTCGCGCGCCTTCTTCAGGCCCACGGTCTCGGCCAGCAGCCAGGCGCCGTATCCGCCGTCGAACGAGCCGACCTTGGGGCCGGTCTGGCCGAACCGGGCGTTGTCGGCGGCGATCGTCAGGTCGCAGCACACGTGCAGGACGTGGCCGCCGCCGATGGCGTACCCGGCGACCATGGCGACCACCGGCTTGGGCAGGCGGCGGATCTGCACCTGCAGGTCGAGCACGTTGAGCCGGCCGATCCCCTGCCGGGCGACGGCGTCGTCGCCCATGTAGCCGTCCTCGCCGCGGATCTTCTGGTCCCCGCCGGAGCAGAAGGCCTTGTCGCCGGCGCCGGTGAGGATGATGACGCCGACCTCGGAGTCGTCCCGGGCGGCGTTGAAGGCGTCCTGCAGCTCGAACAGGGTCTGCGGGCGGAAGGCGTTGTGCACCTCCGGCCGGTTGATCGTGATCTTGGCGATGCCCTCGGCGGTCTCATAGATGATGTCGGAGTACTCGCCCGACCGCTGCCACTTCACGCCACTCACGATCCCGTCATCTCCTCAAGCCAGACGTCGGCCATTGCTGTGTACCGCCCCGCCGGGCCGCGCCCGGTACCGGCCGGTACGTCGGACGAGCTTAGTAGCCCGCGGGGGCGCGGCCGCACGCCCGCCCCGGTGGGATACCCTCGGGGGACGTGCCGGAACGACCATTGCACGCGCTCCTGGGCCCCGAGCCCGCGCGCCTGAGCGAACACCTGGCCGCCGCGCTCGACGGGAGCGGACCGGCCCTGCTGCCGATCGACCCCGCCCTGCCCGAGCCGCGTGTGCGGGCCCTGCTGGAGGCCGTGCGCCCCGCCGCCCTGCACACCCCCGAGGGGGTGCGCACGCTCGACGGCGCCGAGCCGGTCCCCGACGGAACCGCCCTGGTCATCGCCACGTCCGGGTCGACCGGTACGCCCAAGGGCACGGTGCTGTCCGCCTCCGCCCTGCTCCACTCGGCGCGCGCCTCCACCGACCGCATCGGCGCCCGGCCCGGGGACCGCTGGCTGTGCACCCTGCCCACCGCCCACATCTCCGGCCTGCAGGTGGTGCTGCGCGCCCTGCACGGGGGCACCGAGCCGCTGCACGTGCCCTTCGACACCGGCGCCGTCATGGCCGCGGCGGCCGAGCACCGCCCGCACGTGTCCCTGGTCCCCACCCAGCTGCGCCGCCTGCTCGCCGCCGGTGCCGACCTGTCCCTGTTCGGCACGGTGCTGCTGGGCGGCGCCGCCGCGGAGGGGCCCCTGCTCCGGGCCGCCCGGGAGGCCGGGGCGCGGGTGGTGACCACCTACGGCATGAGCGAGACCTGCGGCGGGTGCGTCTACGACGGCCGCCCGCTGGACGGGGTGCGGGTGCGCACCGACGGCGAGGGCCGCATCCTGCTGTCGGGGCCGGTGCTGTTCTCCGGGTACCGGGGGGCCGCCGCCCCGGCCGACGGCGGGCTGCTCCGCGACGGCGAGGGGCGGCCCTGGCTGCGCACCGGCGACCTGGGCGCCCTGGACGGCGACGGGGTGCTGCGGGTGCGCGGCCGCGCCGACGACGTCATCAACACCGGCGGCCACAAGGTCGTCGCCGGGGAGGTGGCCGGGGTGCTGGCCGCCTTGGACAGCGTCGCCGAGGCCGCGGTGGTCGGCCGCCCCGACGCCGAGTGGGGCGAGCGCGTCACCGCCGTCGTCGTGCCCGCCGACCCGGCCGCGCCGCCCGCCCTGGAAGAGCTCCGCACCGCCGTCCGGTCCCGCCTCGCCGCCTACGCCGCGCCCCGGGAGCTCGACCTGCGCACCCGGCTGCCGCTGCTGGCCTCGGGAAAGCCCGACCTGGCCGCCCTGCGGACACCGCCGACCGACCGCGATTGACGCGCCCGCGCGCGGGCAGCATGATCATGAGCGGACGGACGGATCCGGCGAATCGGGGGAACTCAACGCGCCCCGCGGGCGTCTACACGGCAGACCGCTCCGTATCGGCGCCCCAGGGCGGCCGCCGGTGCGGGGATCCGGATCCGTCCCCGGGGGGAAGTGGTACCCGCCGTCTCCAGGGGTCGGCCGCGGCCGGGAGCGCCCGTCCGCCGCTGAACCCGCCGTGCGCAACATCCCTGGCCGTGACCTGAACCACGACCGGCGATATCCAATCGAGACCGGGAACATTTGACTCTCTGACACGTTAGACATATTGGCGCGCCAAGACGGCGGATCCAGGCCGCCGCGTGCCACACAGGTCTTGGAAGGGAGGGAGGTGCCTTCATGACGCGCACTGCCCTAGCCACTTCTCCCACGGTGGCGGACATCGCGGACGGCAACGCGGCCGCGTCCGCGGCTCTGGACGAGCTGATCACCCGAGGGCGCTCCCAGGGACACCTGTCCCTGTCGGAGCTGCGTGCCGCGTTCACCGAGGCCGGGATCAACCCGGCCGACGGCCGCTCCATCCTCCGGGAGCTCGCCGACTCCGGGGTGCGGCTCGCCAACGGGGGCGAGGACGGCGGCACGGTGGAGGCGGTCGACGGCGCGGTCGAGGCCGTCGATGCCGACACCGAGGACGAGGCGCTCGAGGACGCCCTCGACACCGCCAAGGCCACGGCGCGCGGAAAGGGCACCGAGGCGGCCGTCGAGGTCGAGGCCGACCTCGACGACCAGTCCCCCGCCATGGGCGACTCGGTGCACACCTACCTCAAGGCCATCGGGCGGCGCCAACTGCTGACGGCCGAGCAGGAGGTGGACCTGTCCAAGCGCATCGAGGCGGGCCTGTACGCAGAGTACCGCCTGGGGGTGCTGCCCGAGGCGCCCGAGCCGGCCGGGATGTCCGCGGCCGAGCGCGAGGAGCTGGAGTGGGTGGCCGAGGACGGCCGCCAGGCCAAGCAGCACATGCTGGAGGCCAACCTGCGGCTGGTGGTCTCGGTCGCCAAGAAGTACAGCGACCGCGGCATGTCCCTGCTGGACGTGGTCCAGGAGGGCAACCTCGGGCTGATCCGCGCGGTGGAGAAGTTCGACTACGCCAAGGGCTACAAGTTCTCCACCTACGCCATGTGGTGGATCCGGCAGGCGATACAGCGCGGATTCGCCGACTCGGCGCGCACCATCCGGCTGCCCGTGCACGTGCTGGAACTGCTCAGCAAGGTCAGCCGCCTGGAGCGGGACATGCACCAGACGCTGGGCCGCGAGCCCACCCCCGAGGAGCTGGCCCACGAGCTGGACAAGACGCCCGCGCAGATCGAGGAGCTGCTGCGGGTCACCCGCCAGCCGATCAGCCTGGACTCGACCATCGGCGAGGACGGGGAGACCCGCATCGGCGACCTGATCGAGGACATCGACGCCTCGGAGGCCTCCGAGGTGGTCGACCGCCAGCTCATGGCCGACCAGCTGCGCCGCGCGCTGGACGACCTGGAGCCGCGCGAGGCCACCATCATGTCGCTGCGGTTCGGGCTGATGGACGGCCGCCCGCGTACCCTCGACGAGATCGGCAAGCACCTCGGCCTGACCCGGGAGCGGATCCGCCAGCTCGAGAAGCAGTCGCTGTCCAAGCTGCGGCACCCCAGCCGCGCGCAGCAGCTGCTGGACTTCGCGAGCTGACCCGGACCGGCACCTCCCGGAACCGCATACAAGGCCCCGCGCCCGCCCTGTGGCGGGCGCGGGGCCTTTCTGCGGGCCTCTTCACCGCCGGGCCCGGCGCGGCCCGCCCTGCGCGCGTCACCGCCGCCGGCCCCTGGGGGCGCGGCGGTGCGACGGCGCGGCGGCGCTCAGGGAAGACCCTGATTCCTCCCTGGGACCGTGCCCGCTCCCCTCCTCCACGGGCACGCGTTCGGGGAGAATCGGAGGCATGACAACGCAGAACGCCGATGGGCCCCCACCTCGCGCCGCCAGGGACGAGGTCGCGGCCGCACTGCAGACCAGCCGGGAGCTCGGCCCCGAGTACGACGAGGCCGTGGCCGCCTCGCTCGCCGAGAAGCTCGACACGGCCATCGAGGCGCGCGTGCGGGAGCACGTGGCGGCCGCGCGGACGGCCCCCGACCGGCTCACCCCTCAGGAGCAGTGGAAGAGCCCGCGGCTGATCATGGGCATCATCACCATGGGCGTCGCGATCCCGCTGACCGCCATCAGCGCCGGGATGATGGGCAGCGGCGGGGTGGTCCTGGCCTGGGCGGGGCTGCTCACGCTGTACTTCATCTCCATCGTCGGCCTGGGACGGCGCTGAACGCAGGGCACCGGCCGCCCGTATCCGCCCGGGAACACGCCCGCGCCCCCGGCCGCGCGCCGCTGTGCCCGACGCCCCGGGCCGCCCCGGACCGCCCCGCCACAGGGGCCTCCCGCCGCCCGGCGCCGCTCATCCGGACCCGCCATTGCCGCTATCGTGGGTCCGTACGACGGCACGGGGGCGACGGCGCCCCCAGCACCCCGGGGAGACCGTGAGCGCCCAGCCCGCCGAACAGAACGTCAGCGCCCGCGAACGCAACGAGCGGCGCCGCCGCGGACGCATCCTCCGTGCCGCGGCCGCCCTCGCCGCCCGCGGCGGGCTGGAGAACGTGCACATGCGCGACGTGGCCGACCGCGCCGACGTCGCGCTGGCCACGCTCTACCGCTACTACCCGTCCAAGACGCACCTGATGGTCGCCGTCCTGGCCGACGAGATCGCCTCCCTGGACGAGTCCATCCGGCGGCGCCCCCTGGTGGGCGAGGCCCCCGGCGAGCGCGCGGCGGCGGTGCTGGTCCGCACGGCCCGGTGGATCATGCGCGAGCCCGACCTGGCCGACGCGATGCTGCGCGCGGCCAACTCCGCCGACGCCTCCGTGGTGGACTGGCGGTCGGCCGTGCAGGACCGCCTCACCTCGGTCGTGCTCTACAGCGCCTACGGCCCGGAGGCGGCCGAGGAGCCCGGCGAGCGGTCCCGGCTGCTGGCCCGGGCGCTGCACGAGGTGTGGACGCAGGAGCTGGTGCTGCTGCTGCACGGCTCCACGACCCTGGACGAGCTGGAGACGACCATCAGCGAGGTCGCGCCCCGCCTCCTGGACGACCGGCCCGCCGACACCCGGTCCTAGTACGTCGGCGGCGCGCCCCTGAGGCACTCCGCCGGGACCCTGCACCGGCAAGCGGCACCTGCCCCGCCCTTGTCGTTGATCTCGGCGATGGTGCTGTCAAACCAGCGGTTTTGGCAGCACTTCCGTCGAGATCAACGCAGGGGGGCGCCCTCAGTCGGCGGTCTCGGCCTGGCGCAGCGCCGCGGCCACGATGTCGAGGGCCTCTTCCCGGTCCAGGCCCAGGCGTGAGACCGCCTCGGCGTACACGCGCGCGGCCGCCACCGCCTCCTCGCGCTGGGCGTCGCCGCCGGCCGCCACGAAGGTGCCCGAGCGGCCGCGGGTCTCCAGCACGCCCGCCTGTTCCAGCTCCCGGTAGGCGCGCGCCACGGTGTTCACGGCCACCGACAGCCCGCCCGCCAGGGCGCGCACCGTGGGCAGCTTGTGCCCGACGGGGATCTCCCCCTCGGCCGCGGCGTTCGCGATCGCGGCGCGGATCTGCTCGTAGGGAGGGACCCGCGAATCCGGGTCGATGTCGATGAAGTCCGGGACTTCGGTCGCCACTGCCAGTCCTGCCGTCCTCGGTCCGGTCCGCCCCGCGCTCGCCAGGGCCCTGTCACGGCCCGCACGGGCCGCCGGGGCGGCCGGCCTCGGCCCGCCCCCTCCCCCCGATCCTGCCATCGGGGAGGGGGCGGCGCACCTCAGACCCCGGCGGGGCGGCGGGGAACCCGCTCCACGCCCTGCAGGCGGTGCCGCTCGCGGGCGGTGAGCAGGCGCTCGGCGCGCTCGGTGGCCACGCGCACCTCGGGGCGGGCCAGGCGCTTGCGCCGGTAGATGCGGTCGGAGTAGCCGCGCTCGCCGACCAGCACCCGCTCCTGGGCGTAGGCCGCGCGCACGGCGTCGGTCAGGGCCGTGTCCAGCACCTTGCCCAGCCGGTTGAGCTCCTCCACGCCGACGCCCTCCTCGTGGGCGGCGGCCAGCGCCGACTCGGCCGTGGCGACCGCCTCCATCAGCTCCGGCAGCCGGGCCGCGTGCTCGCGGTCCTCGCCCAGGCGGCGCCGGTCGTCCTCGTCGCCCTTGCGACCGAACAGACCCATGCTCACTCCCCATCGTCCTCGTGATCGCGCTCGTGCCGACCGTCCCACACTCTAGTGTGTCGGGGATCACGGCGGCGAGGCGGATGCGTTCCCATGGCGCCGCTTTACTGGGTAGATCTAAAGTGGCGCCCGTGAGCCGAAACAACGCCGGTCTGAGCACCGACCGCATCATCGTCGAAGCCCTGCGCATCATCGACGGCCAAGGGCTGCGGCGGCTGACCATGCGCCGCCTGGGCGACGCCATGGAGGTGGAGGCCATGGCGGTCTACCACCACTTCCCGCTCGGCAAGGAGCAGCTCTTCGAGGCGATCGCCGAGTACGTCACCGACGTGCACCGCGCCCGAACGGCGGAGGAGGAGGCCGATGCGGCGCTCGGCGAGGAGGACGGCGCCGGGCAGGGCGGTGCGGACACCGGGGCCGAGGACGCCGCCGACGAGCGCACCTGGGACGAACGGCTGCGCTCCTGGGCCCAGGACTACCGGGCGGCTCTGCTCAAGCACTCCGGAGCACTGCCGCTGCTGATCAACCGCCGCCCCGACACCGAGGCCGCGGTGCGCTCGCTGGAGCTGCAGTACGCGGCCTTCAGCGAGGCGGGGCTGGAGGGGCAGGACGTGGTGAACGCGGCGGCGGCGCTGGAGTCGTACGTGACGGGCGCGGTGGTCCACGAGGTGCGCGCGGGCGGCCTGGAGAGCCCGCACCCGGCGCGCCTGGACGGCCGGTTCCCGACCGTCACCGGCCTTCGGCACACGGCGCTCGACCACGAGCAGGCCTTCACCGAGGGCCTGGAGAGGCTGCTGAAGGGGCTCGTACCCGGCGGCTAGGGGCCCGGGGCCGCCGCCCGGCCGCGCCCTCTGGAGCGGTGGAATCCCCGTCCGACCAGGGCAGCACGGCGGTCACGGCATGGGGGCGGGGCCTGGCCGCTCTTGGACCACTGGCCGGTGACCCGCCGTCGGGCGCCCCGGGTGCCCGGCATGTGGCACCCGGGATCACCCCCTCGCGCCTCCTCGCGCCCGGTCGGGGCCTCGGGCCCGGCCTCCGCCGCGCCACCGCCTCCCTGCGGCCTGCCAGGCGGCCACCTGCCAGGATGTGGGGGCCCGACCGCCGCCCCCGCGCTCAGGGGACCCGGCCCCCGCCGGGCCGCACACGCCTCGGCGGACACCGCCCCTCGATCACCGGCCGCTGAGCGACTCCTGGGCGACGATGGCCGCCTGCACCCTGCTCCTCAGGTCGAGCTTGGCCAGGATGCGGCTCACGTGCGTCTTGGCCGTGGTCTCCGTGATGCCCAGCCTGCGCGAGATCTGGCGGTTCGACAGCCCCTCGCCCACGCAGCGCAGCACCTCCCGCTCGCGGGCGGTCAGCTGCTCCAGGGCCTCGGCCGCCGCCTGCGGCCGGGCCGGGCGCTCGGCGCGCTCCGCCCTCCCGCCGCCCGGCCCGGCGAACTCGGCGATCAGCCTGCGCGTCACCGCCGGTGCGATCATCCCCTCCCCCCGGGCCACCACCCGCACCGCCTCGACCAGGTCATCGGCCTCGATGTTCTTCAGCAGGAACCCGGCCGCACCGGCCCGCAGCGCCCCGAAGACGTACTCGTCCAGGTCGAACGTGGTCAGCACCAGCACGTCGGTCCCCGAGCCCGCCAGTTCGCGGGTGGCGGCGATCCCGTCCTTGCGGGGCATGCGCACGTCCATCAGCGCCACGTCCGGGCGGGTGCGCCGCACCGCGGCCACCGCCTCCTCGCCGTCGGAGGCCTCGGCCACCACCGTGACGTCCGGCGCCCCGTCGAGGATCATCACCAGGCCGGACCGGACCGCCCACTGGTCCTCCGCCACCACGACCCGGATCACCGCCCGGCCTCCGTCCCGCCGTGGGCCTCCGCCCCGTCCGACGCGGCGCCCTGCGCGGAGCCGCCGGACGGCTCCAGGAGCGCGCACGGCAGTTCGGCCCGCACCCGCCACACGCGGCCGTCCGCGCTCGGGCCCGCGGTGAAGCCCCCGCCCAGCAGGACCGCCCGCTCGCGCATGCCCACCAGGCCCATCCCCGCCCCCATCGGGTCCGGCTCGGCGGCGCCCCCGTCCGGCAGCGGGTTCTCCACGGTCACGACCAGCGTCCCGGCCCGCCCGTCCGGCGGGTACGCCAGGCCGATCTCCACCCGGCGCGGAGCCGCGTAGCGCTGGGCGTTGGTCAGCGACTCCTGCAAGATCCGGTAGGCGGCCGCGTCGACCTGCGGCGCCAGCGGGCGCGGCTCCCCGTGCTCGCGGACCTCGACCCGCATCCCCGCCTCGCGGGCCGTGCGCACCAGCAGGTCCGCCTCGTCGACACGGGGGGTCACCCGCTCCTCGGCGGGCCGCTCCCCCGCCCTGAGAACCCCGATCATCCTGCGCATCTCCTCCAGTCCCTGCACGCTGTTGTCCCGGACGACCTCCAGCACGCGGCGGGTCAGGTCCGGGTCGGGGGTCGTGCGCGAGAGGGCCGCCGTGGACTGCACCGCCACCGCGCTCATGTGGTTGGCGATCACGTCGTGCAGCTCGCGCGCCACCCGCGTGCGCTCCTCGGCCACCGCTCGGGCGCGGTCCAGCTCGGCCATGCGGACCCGCTCCTCGGCCCGCTCGCGCTCCAGGTCGGCCCGGCCCCGGTGCTCGCGCACGCTCCACCCGGTGACCACCGGCATCGCGAACACCATCACGTACAGCCCGACCACCTGGAGCAGTCCCAGGGCTCCTCCTATGAGGGATCCGGCCGCGTAGGCCCACGCTCCCACGGCCAGCACGGCCGCGCCCCCGACGGCGGTCCCGGTCAGCGCGCCCAGCGCACTGCGCCTGCGGCCCCACACGCACGCCGCGTACAGCAGGTCGCCGTAGGCCAGGTACACCCCGCTGGACGGCCCGAACGCGGCGTCGACCACGAGCACCGCGGTCCCGGCGGCCAATGCGGCCCCCGGGGCGGTGCGGCGCAGCAGCATCAGCGCGGACATCGCCGCCACGGTCGCCAGCAGCACGCCCGGCACGGCGCCGTCACGGTGGAAGTAGGCGCCCAGCGCCCAGAGCAGCACGCCCAGCGACAGGTGCACCAGGGCCCACAGGACGCTGCCGATGTACAGCCGCCCGCCGAGGAGCGCGCGGTCCCCGTGCACGGCGCCCAAGAGCCCGCCCCTGCCCGCCAGGGCGCTGCGGATTCCTCTGATCACGGCCACCATCCCAGCACGGACGGAGCCCCGGTACGTACTCCGAAGGTCGTAGGGCGATCTCGTCCCCGCGCCGATGCGCTCGGCGGGCGTCCCGGCGATGCTCGTCACGGCACATCGGACGACTCTGAAGGCTCTCCGCGATGATCGTGGCATTCATCCTCGTCTGCGAAGCGATGTTCTGGGTCCTGCTGCTCGGCGGCCTCGGCGCGCGCTACCTGCTGCGCAACCGCGGGCTCAGCACGGTCCTGCTGCTGCTCGTGCCGGTGCTGGACGTGGTCCTGCTGGCGGCGATCTCCCTGCACCTGGCGTCGGGCGCCGACGCCGAGGCGGGGCATGGCCTCGGCGCGCTCTACCTGGGCTTCACCGTGGCCTGGGGGCACCCGCTGATCCGCTGGGCCGACGCGCGGTTCGCGCACCGGTTCGCCGGGGGCCCTCCGCCGCCCAAGCCTCCGAAGGCGGGCGCGGCGGGGGTGCGCCACGAGGCGGTCGCCTGGCTGCGCACCACGGCCGGGTGCGCGATCGGCGCGGCCGTCCTCGCGGGGCTGATCTGGCTGGCGGGCGACCCGGAGCGCACGCAGGTGCTCGGGGGCTACTTCGCCACCCTCGGCATCGTCATGTTCTGGAACACCGTGATCGGCGTCTGGGGTGCGGTCGCGGCGATCACCGCGGACGACCCCGACGACTCTGCGGGGGAGCCCGGTGCCGGGGCCGGAGGGCCGCCGCCGCACGCGGCCGTGTCCGCCCCCGCCCCGGGGGCCGCCCCTGGTGCGGGCGGGCAGGGGACGGCCGCCCCGCCGTCCCCCGTACAGACCGCGCCCCCGGCCGCCCCTGGGGCCGCTCCGGGTCGGCGGCGGCCTCCGCTGTGGGTCGGCGCCGTCCTGGGGACCATCGGAGGACTGTCCCTGGGCTACCACTACATCGGCGCGCTGACCGACGGCGCCGCGGCCGGCTCTCCTCCGCTGCACGCCCTGGTCCAGCTCGCCGCGGGGGCCGCCCTGGTCTCCTGGAACCTCCTCAAGCGCTTCCGGTAGGGCGGGCCGGAACAGCGCCCTGAGGAGCCGAAGGGGGCGGCGGGCCATCGGCCCGCCGCCCCCTTTCGTCGCCTGTGGAGAGCGCGCCTATGCGGCCTCCCCGCCTTCGGCGCGCAGGCGGACCCGCTCGGCGCGGTGCTCGCGGGCCTCGTCCGGGTCCAGGACGGGGGCGGCGTTCAGCAGCGAGCGCGTGTACTCGTTCTGCGGATCCTCGTACACCGAGTCGCTGTCGCTCAGCTCGACGACCTTGCCCTTCTGCATGACCGCGACGCGGTCGCTGACCTGGCGCACCACCGCCAGGTCGTGCGCCACGAAGATGTAGGTCAGGTCGAAGTCGTCCTGCAGCTCCGACAGCAGGCGCAGGACCTGGTCCTGCGTCGACACGTCCAGGGCCGAGACCGGCTCGTCGCAGATCACCAGCTTGGGCCGCAGGATCAGCGCCCGCGCGATCGCGATCCGCTGGCGCTGGCCGCCCGAGAAGGCGTGCGGGAACCGGTTGTAGTGCAGCGGCTCCAGGCCGACCCGCTCCAGCAGCTCCTGTACCCGCCGCTTGATCAGCTTGCCGTCGGTCTCGCCCTGCACCCGCAGCGCGGTGCCGATGCTGTCGCCGATGGTCAGCCGCGGGTTCAGCGACGAGTAGGGGTTCTGGAAGATCATCTGCACGTCCCGGCGCAGCGGCCGCAGGCTGCGCTCGGAGATGTGGGTGATGTCGCGCCCCTCGAAGACCACGCTGCCCTCGGTGGGCTCCAGCAGCCGCATGACCATGCGCGACAGGGTCGACTTGCCGGAGCCGGACTCGCCGACCACGCCCAGCGTCTCGCCCTTGTACAGGTCGAAGGAGACCCCGTCGACGGCGTAGAAGTCGGTGCTCTTGCCCATCATGCCGCCGCGCACCCGGAAGCGCATGCGCACGTCGTCCACCGACAGCAGCGGGTCCCGCTCCGGGTCCCACGCGGCGTCGGCCTCGGGCAGGGCCGTGGCGCCGGTGCGCTCCGCGGCCGCCGCCTTCTTCACGGGCTCCTCGGCGGGCTGGGCCGCGGTCGTCCCGGCGGCCGCGTCCCCGGCCCCCGCGGCGTCCCCGGCCGCCTCGGCGGCGCGGTCGGCGCGGATCTGCGCCCGGCGCTGGGCGCGGGACACCTCCACGCGCGGCACGGCCGCCAGCAGCGTCCGGGTGTAGGGGTGCTGGGGCGAGGAGAGGACCTGGCGCACCTCACCGCGCTCGACCGCCTTGCCCTTCTGCATGACCAGGACCTCGTCCACGGACCCGGCGACGACCGCCAGGTCGTGGCTGACCAGGATCAGCGCCATGCCCAGGTCGCGGCGCAGGTCGTCGAGCAGGTCGAGGATCTGCGCCTGGACGGTGACGTCCAGGGCGGTGGTCGGCTCGTCGGCCAGCAGCACCTTGGGGTCGCACATCAGCGCCATGGCGATGATGACGCGCTGGCGCATGCCGCCGGAGAACTCGTGCGGGTAGGAGTTGATCCGCCGGGACGGCTCGGGGATGCCCACCCGGTCCAGGGCCTCGATCGCACGCGCCTTGGCCTGCGCGCCCGTGGCCTTGGGCCGGTGGGTGCGGTAGGCCTCGACGAGCTGGTTGCCGATGGTGTACTGCGGGTGCAGCGAGGACATCGGGTCCTGGAAGACCATGGCGATGTCGTTGCCCCGCATCTGCCGGATGCGGGCGTTGGAGGCCGACACGATGTCGGTCCCGGCCACCTCGAGCCCCCCGGTGATCCGGGCGCGGGTGCCGCGGTGCAGGCCCATCAGCGCCAGCGAGGTGGCGCTCTTGCCGGAGCCCGACTCGCCGACGATGCCCAGGGCGCCGCCGGGGGCCACCTCGAAGGAGAGGCCGTCGACGGCGTGGACGTCGCCGTCCATCGTCGGGAAGGTGATGGAGAGGTCCTGGACGAGCACCGCCGGCCCGGCGGCGTCCTGTCCTGTGCCCGTGGTCGTCATTGCCGGTCTTTCCTTCGGGTCGGGCCCCGGCCGCCGCGGCGGCGCGGGGAGCGGGAGTTCGTTGTCCAGGTCCTCAGCCGGCCACGCGCACCCGCGGGTCGACCCAGGCGTAGAGCAGGTCGACGATGAGGTTCGCGACCACCACGAAGAAGGCGCCGAACAGGGTGACGCCCAGGATGACGGGGAGGTCCTGGGAGATGATCGCCTGCACCGCGTAGCGGCCGATGCCGTTGAGCGAGAACACGGTCTCGGTGAGCACCGCGCCGCCCAGCACCAGGCCGATGTCCAGACCGAAGATGGTGACGATCGGGGTGAGGGTGGGGCGCAGCCCGTGCTTGAGGATCACCTTCCACTCGGGCAGGCCCTTGGCGCGCGCCGTGCGGATGTAGTCCTCGCCCATCGTCTCCAGCA
>NZ_ANBH01000124.1 GCF_000341185.1 Nocardiopsis chromatogenes YIM 90109 | reverse complement strand
GGGGCGCAGCCCGTGCTTGAGGATCCCCTTCCACTCGGGCAGGCCCTTGGCGCGCGCCGTGCGGATGTAGTCCTCGCCCATCGTCTCCAGCATGCCCGCGCGGGTCTGGCGGGCGTACTGGGCGGCGTGCAGGAACGCCAGGGTGACCCAGGGCAGGAACAGCGCGCTCGCCCAGGCGATCGGGTCCTGGAAGAAGGGGGTGTAGCGCGGGGTGTCGAACAACTCCCAGGAGTGCACCAGGAAGGCCAGCGACAGCAGGCCGGTGAAGAACACCGGGAGGGACACGCCCGCCAGGGCCAGGCCCATGCTGACGCGGTCGAAGATGCTGCCCTTCTTGATGGCGGAGATGACGCCCACGGACACGCCGCCGACCAGCCACATGATGCCGGCGCCGACGGCCATGGAGAAGGTGACCGGGAGCCGGGCCACGATCTCGGGGAAGACCTCGGTGTAGTTCTGGAAGGAGTAGCCGAAGCACGGCGCGGAGCACACGACCTCGCGCCCGCCGAAGTTGTAGGTGGCGCCGACGAAGATGCCCTTGATGAACTCCCAGAACTGCAACGCGATGGGCTGGTCCAGGTTGAGCCGGTCGATGGTGGCCTGGATGGCCTCCTCGGTGGGCGCCTTGCCCACGTACATCGTGGCCAGCTGCTGGACGGTCTGCCCGGCCATCCGGGGCACCACGTAGAAGATCAGGAAGGTCACCAGGGTGACGATGGCGAGCAGCAGGACGCCGGCGCCGAGGCGACGAAGAAGATAAGTGACCAACGTATCCGGCCGCGAAGGCCGGCCGGGCCCGGTACGGGCCCGGCCGCCCCCGCGGCCTTCACCTGCCTAACTCTCAGGTCGAAGGATCGGGGTTCCGGGAGCCGCTAGGAGTTCGTCGTGCCGAGCGGCATGTAGTCGTACATCGCGTACCCGGCGCTGAACCGGACGTTGGTCAGGTTCTCGGGCCGGTACAGCACCGACTTCTCGAAGACGATCGGCAGGATGGCGCCGGTCTCCATGATCCGGCGGTCGACCTCCTTGTAGAGGCGCTCCTGCTCGCTGGTGTCCTCGGTCTTGACCGCGTCGGACAGCATCTCGTTGATCTCCTTGTCGTCCAGCTCGGAGACGTTGGAGTTGCCGGCCTTCTTGATGTTGTCGCCGTGGGCGATGTAGCTGAGGAACCCGTAGCCGGTGGGCCAGTCCGGGATCCAGCCGTAGACGTTCAGCCCCAGGTCGTTGTCGTGGACGAAGTCCGGCGAGCCGGCCTGGGTGTTGGTGAAGGTGTCCGAGGGGTACTGCTTGATGTCGACCTCGATGCCGACCCGGTCCAGGCTGGCCTGCAGCGCCTCGGCCGCGGCGACCTCGGTGGGGCGGTCGCTGCGCACGCCGAGGTTGGTGGAGAAGCCGTCCTCCTGGCCGCACTCCTCCAGCTTGGCCTTGGCCTTCTCGACGTCGCCCTTGTCGCCCTCGGAGGGGTACAGGTCGAGCTTGGGGTCGTGGCCCTCGATCGCCGGGGGGATGACGTCGTTGGGGATCTCCCCGCCGGCGGCGCCGCCCCAGGCGCGCTGGAGCGAGTCGTGGTCGGCCGCGTACATCACGGCCTGGCGGCAGGCCTCGTTGTCGAGCGGCTCGACGACGGTGTTGACCGCGACGTAGCGCAGCGACCCGTTCTCGGGGTTGTCCGCGTTGGCCTTGGCCGCCTCGTCGGTGAGGACCTCGCCCTTCTTGGCCGGGCCCAGGCCGGTGCCGCCCAGGTCGACGTCGAGCTCGCCGTTGACCAGGCGCTGGTCGATCTCGTTCTGGTCGACGCCCTCCTCGACGGTGATCTTGTCGGGCAGCGCCGGGCGGACCGGGTCGGAGTCGGGGTCCCACTCCTCGTTGCGCACGAGGGTCAGGCCGTTGCCGGGGCTCCAGTCGCCCTCGAACTTGTAGGGGCCGGAGGACAGGACGTGCTCCTGGTACTGCTGGCCCTTGTCGGCGTCGGCCGGAACCGGAGCGGTCTGCGGCTGCACCAGGACGTAGGGGAAGTCCGCGAACGGCTCCTTGAGGTGGAAGACCAGGGTCTGGTCGTCCGGGGTCTCGATGCCGCCGAACCCGGCCAGCGGGTCGGACGGGTCGGCGTTGACGCCCTGGTAGTCGTCGCTGTCGGCCAGCAGCTCCTTGAAGTAGCGCGGGCCGTTGGGCAGGGCGTCGTCGCCGTAGTTGCTGCGCGCGATGCCGTACTTGACGTCCTCGCTGGTGATCGCCGAGCCGTCCTCGTAGGTGAGGCCGTCGCGCAGCTTGACGGTGTAGGACGTGCCGTCGTCGCTGATCTTCGGCATCTCGGCGGCCATGTCCGGGACCGTCTCGGTGGTCTTGCCCGGCTCGGCGCTGTAGGTGAGCAGCGTCCGCGCGTAGTACCGGCTGAAGTTCCAGACGTACCCGTAGTAGGTGTTGCCCAGGTCGGTGCTCTCGATGTTCGCCGAGATGGCGTACCGCAGAGTGCCGCCCTGCTCGTCGGAGGCGTTGACGACCTCGGTGGTGGCCTGGTCGAAGGAGCCCGACGCTCCGCTATCGGAGCCGCCACCGCCGCCGCATGCGCTCAGCAGCAGCACCGACGACACCCCCAGCGCGGCCAGCCCCAGTGTTGACTTGCTCAATTCCGTGCCTTTCTCGTAATGCGTGATCGTGCGCCGCGGCCCCCGGCCCGCCCCGGGCGGCCGCCCCCGTGCGCTCAGTCGGACGAGCGGGGGTCGAAGGCGTCCCGCAGGCCGTCACCGAACAGGTTGAACGCGAGGACGGTGAGGAAGATGGCCAGACCCGGGATGATCACGTAATGGGGCGACGTGGTGTAGAAGTCCAGCGAGTTGGACAGCATGCCGCCCCAGCTCGGGGTGGGGGGGTTGATCCCGACGCCGAGGAAGGAGAGGGAGGCCTCGAAGATGATGTTCGTCGGGATGAGCAGCGTCGAGTAGACGAGGATCGGCGTGATGAGGTTGGGCAGCAGCTCGCGGAAGAGGATGTGCCCGCTCCCGGCACCGAGGCTGCGCGCCGCCTCGACGAACTCGCGCTCCTTGAGGGTGAGGGTCTGCCCCCGCACGATGCGGCCGATGTAGGGCCAGTTGAAGAAGCCGATGATGAAGATCAGCAGGCCGACCCGCAGCGCGTTGCCCTGCAGCCCGAAGGCGCCGTCGGGGACGACCCCGGCCAGGGCGATGGCGAAGAGCAGCAGCGGGAAGGCCAGGAAGATGTCCATGGCCCGGCTGATGATGGTGTCGGTGATCCCGCCGAAGTACCCGGCGATGATGCCCAGGACGGTACCGATGACCACGCACAGCACGGTGGCGCCGAAGGCGACCAGCAGGGAGATCTGCGCGCCGTAGACGATGCGGCTGAACATGTCGCGGCCGGTGACCGGTTCGAGCCCCAGCAGGTGCTCGGACGACATGCCGCCCCAGGGGTCGATCCCCGAGGCCGGGTCGGCCGGGTCGTTGAGGGCACCGCCGGTGAGCGGGTCCATCAGGCTCTGGTGGAACTCGTTGGGCGGGAACCCGAAGAGTCTGGTGAGAAGCGGGGCCAGCACCGCCATGGCGATGAGCAGGACCACGACGATGGCGCCGCCCATGGCGACCTTGTCGCGGCGGAAGCGCTGCCAGGCGATCTGGCGGAGGGACCGTTCGGCCGCCGCGGGCGCCTTGCCGGAGGCGGCCCCGGCCGCTGCGCCGTTGTCCTCCACCTGCTTCTCAGGTGCGTCCGAAGGCGCGCTCATGGCACCACTACTCCCCCACTACTTCCGCTTGGTGTCGCGGCTTCGGCACCGGCGGCAGGCCGGTGATGGGTCGGCCGGGCCGGCTCGGGTCCGGCCGGTGGGCCGGCCCCGGGCTGACCGGTCGTGTCCGGCGGGGCCGCGGGCCGCCGCCGGATCTGCCAGCCCGCCCGTCGGCTTAACACCGAAGCTCGACGTGGCTAACAGGATTCGTGCAGATCAGTTTGCACCGCGATCAATGTACGCCCGCTCACATCGCGGACCGTCCAAATCACACTCTTGTGGCTGAATCGTGACTGCTCACCAACGAATCCGTCATGTCACGACACGTCGGCAGGCACTCACCGGGTGCCACCCAGTCTGCACGAAACAGGGCCGCCGTCCGGCGTCGGCGCGCCCGCAGGGGCGCGGCGCGGGCGGCCGCTCCATGGCGCACATCATACGACAAGAAAAGGTATAAAACACCATGAAGCGGACATTAAATCGCGCGCCCCCGACAGCACCGGGGACGCGCGTGCGCCCGGCGGCCGCCCCCGCCGGGGGCGCCGCGCGCGGAGGACTCGGCCCCGCCTACTCGATCCCGTGCTTGCGCAGCAGGTCCTCGATATCGCCCATGTCGTCGTCGCCACCGGCCTTGGCCTTCTTGCCGCGGGCGCCGCCTGCGGCCTGGGCCGCGGGGTCCTGCGTCGCGCCGCCGCCCTCGAGGCCGGGGGCCGCGCCGCCCTCGGCGGCCTTCTTCCCGCGCTTCGGCTCGCCGCCGCCCCGCGCCGGGCGCACGCCCTTGCCCTTGGCGCGCATGACGCCGGAGACGAGGAAGAGCACCGCGGCCAGCGCGGCGACCGCGACACCGCCCCAGACCATCGGGTTGAACAGCAGCCCGGCCAGGATCCCGACGATGTCGGCCACCGCCCGCCACACCGTGGCCATCAGTCCCAGCAGACCGGCGGCCAGCGGCACCAGCGACCAGGCCACGCCGCGCAGCCCCGCCGCAGCGCCCCGGCGGCGCCAGACCACCCAAGAGATCAGCAGCCCCACGATCGTGATGGCCGCCCCGAGCATCGGACCTGCGATCGGCAATGTTTCCGGCATACCCCCAGTCTCGCACCGGGACCCGCCGCGCGCATCGGGGTCGGTCCCTAGGGACGCCCTCGGGGAGGCCCACCGGACAGGGCAAGGGGGCACAGGCCCCGGGAACCGACGAGGCCCGGGGGCGCGGCGCCGTCGGCGCCGTTCCCCCGGGCGGCGGCGGACCCCTGCCGGGGCCCACCGCCTCAGGTGCCGGTCCCGGGATCAGCCGGTGTCGGTGGTCCCGAGGGTGGCGTAGTCGTACATCTTCCAGCTGGGGTTGAAGAAGACGTTGGTGACGTTGTCGGGCCGGTACAGCACGGCCTTGCTGTACACCATCGGGACGATGACGGCCTGCTCCATGGCGAGCTTGTCGATCTCCTTCGACATCTCGTCGCGCTCGTCGGTGTCCTCGATCTTGGTGACCTCGTCGAGGAGGTCGTTGACCTCTTCGTCGTCGAGCTCGGAGATGTTGGAGTTGCCCGCCTCCTTGATGGCGCCGCCGTCGAGGATCTGGCTCATGTAGCCGTACCCGGTGTTCCAGTCGGGCAGCCAGCCGTAGATGTTCAGGCCCAGCTCCTCCTTGTGCACGAAGCTCGGGGAGCCCGCCTGGGTGTTGGTGAACGTGTCCGAGGGGTACTGCTTGATGTTCACCGTGATGCCGACCTTGTCCAGGCTCTGCTGGATGGCCTCGGCCGCGGAGACCTCGGCCGGGCGGTCGCTGCGCACGCCCAGGTTGGTCTCGAAGCCGCCGTCCTCGCCGCACTCCTCCAGCTTGGCCTCGGCCTCGGGCGGGTTGCCCTGCTGGGCCTCCGGGTCCTCGGCCGGGTAGAGGTCGCTGTCCGGGTCGTGGCCGGGGACCACGGGCGGCAGGATCGTGTTGGCGATGTCGCCGCCGGCCGCGCCGCCCCAGGCGCGGTGCACGGCGCTCTTGTCGACCGCGTACTGGACGGCCTGGCGGCACTCCAGCTTGTCGAACGGCTCGACCTGGGTGTTGACCGACAGGTAGTAGTGCCCGCCGTTGGTCGGGTTGTCGATGCGCGCCTTGGCGTCCTCGTCCTGGAGCAGCTCGCCCTTCTTGGCCGGGCCCAGCCCGGTGCCGCCCAGGTCGACGTCGAGATCGCCGCTCTCCAGGCGCTGGTCGATCTCGTTCTGCTCCACGCCCTCCTGGACGGTGATCTGGTCCGGGAGCGCGGTGCGGATCGGGTCGGTCTCCTGGTCCCACTGGTCGTTGCGCACCAGGGTCAGGCCGCTGCCCGGGGTGTAGTCGCCCTCGAACTTGTAGGGCCCGGAGGAGACCACGTTCTGCTGGTACTGCTCGCCCTTGTCGGCCTCGGCCGGGACCGGCGCGGACTGCGGCTGCACGAGCACGTACCTGAAGTCGTAGAACGTCTCCTTCAGGTGGAAGACCAGGGTGTGGTCGTCCGGGGTCTCGATACCGCCGAAGCCCTTGAGCGGGTCGTCGGTGTCCTCGTAGGGGCCCTCGTAGTCGTCGGACTCGGCGAGGTGCTCCTTGTAGTACTTCGGGCCGTTCGGCAGGGCCTCGGGGCCGAAGTTGCTGCGGGCGATGGCGTACTTGACGTCCTCGGCGACGATGTCCGAGCCGTCCTCGTACTTGAGCCCCTCCTTGAGCTTGACGGTCCAGGTCTTGCCGTCCTCGCTCACCTCGGGCTCGCCCTCGGCGAGGTCCGGCACGACCTTCTGGCCCGCCTCGCCCGGCTGCGCGTCATAGGTGTAGAGGGTCCGGGCGTACAGGCGGGAGAAGTTCCACATGTACCCGTAGTACATGTTGCCCGGGTCCGCGTTCTCCATGTTGGCCGAGATGGCGAACCGGAGGGTGCCGCCCTTCTCGTCGGAGGCGTTGACGATCTCTGTCTGCCCCTGGTCGAACTCCGCGTCGGAGGCGCCCGTCCCGTCGCCCCCGCCACCACCGCAGGCCGACAGCAGGAGGGCCGTCGCGGCTGTGGCCGCGACCGTGCCCAGCGCTGTTCTCTTCAATGTCCCGCCTCTCTCGAAACAACCGTCGTACGCATCAGCGAGCGGCACACCCTGCGAGGCAGTGCCCGGTCAGAGCACCGGCCCCTCGACAGGCGTGAGTCGGTTTCGGCCTCTGATGCACGCTGCGGCCAATTTAGGAGGAGTTAAATCACAGTTCGTCTAAGAACAGGTAACTACTACGCCCCACCACGGGTGGTGACCCCCTGCATTCATGGCGGCTTCAGGCGTGACCATAGCGCCGCTTCACCCGCGCACCGCCGCCGCACACGCCCGGTGCGGCAGGCCACACCCCCTCCGCCTGATCTCCCGATCGCACGTGCGATCACAGGGTCGACGCGTTCCGCTGCGGACGCGGCCGCGCCGGGAGTGCGTCCCGGGCGCCTCTCCCCCTCCCCCTGCGCCTCCCGCCGCACCGCCCTCGCCTGTGCGGCGACGGCCCGGCCGCATGGCAGACTCTCCACGATGGAGACCGGCCTGCGGGCGGGCGCCGTACAGGCGCCCCGGCGGGGTCGGACAGGTACAGGGGGAGGGCTTCGATGGGCGACGCGCTCATGCGCATCGGCGAGGTCGCCGAGCGCACGGGGTTGTCGCTGCGCACGATCCGCCACTACGACGACGTGGGCGTGGTGCGCCCCTCGGCGCGGTCGCAGGGCGGCTTCCGCCTCTACACGGAGGCGGACGTGGACCGGCTCCTGCTCATCAAGCGGATGAAGCCGCTGGACTTCACCCTGGAGGAGATCAAGGACCTCCTCTCCGTCCTGGACGGACTCGACGCGGCGCCTGAGGACGAGCGCGCACGGGCCGAGCTGCTGCGGCGCCTGGACGAATACCACACCTCGGCGACCGAGCGCAGCGCCGAACTGCGCAAGAAGCTGATGGCCGCCGAGGAGTTCGCCGAACGCCTGGGCGAGCAGCGGGCGCAGTACCGCTCCCCCTGAAGCGCCGACCGGCTCCGCCCGCGCCGGTCTCCCGGCCCCACCTGCACGGTTTCAGGGGCGGCCTCCCCGGGATCGACGACGGCCGGGGCGCCGCCCCGGGGCGGCCGATTCGAATTCTCCCCTCGCGTGAGAGTAAGGTCCGCACATGCGGGGAGGTCGGTGGCCCTTTCGCTGCGTACCCTGCCGACCTCCCCACATGGGAGCCGTCCGGGGATTGTTCCCCCGGTACCCGGTACCCGGTACCCGGTGCCCGCGCCCTGGGCCGCCCTCCCTGGGCCTGTCGAGGTCCGCCAGGAGATGCTCCGCGAGGCCCTGGAGATCATCCGGTTGCTGCGGCGCGGCGGCCACCGCTCCTCCTGCGGCCGCCGCCCCCGCGCCCGCTCCGCTCGGAGTACGAGCAGTCGTCGGGCTCTGCAAGAATCCCTTCCTGTGACCACATCCCCGAATTCCCCTTCCCCCGCGCCCGCCCCTGCGCAGGGATCTCCTCGCCCCTCTGTCACCACGGCCGCGCCGCGGACCACCGGCTACTGGGTCGGCGGTGCCCTGTTCGCCGTGCTCACCGGCGCGGGCATCGTCGTCGGCGCCGTCGGCTCGGAGCCGCCCCGCCCGGTCCCCGACTTCGTCGCCGAGGTCGAGGGCGAAGGGCAGGCCACCTTCGAGGTGGGCGACGGCGAGGAGGGGCGCTGGGCGGTCTTCACGACCGACGTGAACGACTGGACCTGCACTCACGTCACCCCCTCGGGCCAAGCCGCCGAGCGCACCTTCGAGGGCTCCTACACCAGCGACGACGGGCGCTGGTACCTCAACGGCATCCTGGACACCTCCGAGCCGGGCACCCACACCTTCGCCTGCAGCGGAGGCGCGGGGATCAGCCGCGGAATCGCCTCGATGGACACGGTCGAGGCCGCGGAGGGCCGGGGCACCGTCATGGGGGCGACCGCGCTCGCCCTGGCGGCCGCCGGACTCCTCGGCGGCGGGGGCGTGGCCGGGGCGACGGTCCTGCGGCGCCGCGCGCACCAGCGCCGGACCGCCCCGACGGCCTGACACACCGGCCCGGCCGCCCGCGCCCTTCCGCCCACTGGGCCCCGGGCTGCGGATCCCGGACGGGACCGGGTTGAATGGGGACCGCTACGACACGATCCCGTGGGAAGGGCGGTCCTCGACCATGACGACCTGCCGCGGCGGCGGAGCGATCGGCCTCCGCCGCCCCTGTCATCCGTCGGCCGGCGACCGTACGGGAGGCGGGGCATGACCGGCTCCCTGCTCGCGGTGAGCGACCTGCACGCCGCCCACCCCGACAACCGCGCGCTCGTCGAAGGGCTGCGGCCCGATTCCCCCGACGACTGGCTGATCGTCGCCGGAGACGTCGCCGAGTCCGTCGACCGCATCGCGTGGGCCCTCGAAGTGCTCAGGGACCGGTTCGCCAAGGTCATCTGGACACCCGGCAACCACGAGCTGTGGACGTCCAAGCGCGACACGGTGGACCTGCGCGGGGTGGAGCGCTACGGGCACCTGGTCAAGGTCTGCCGCGAGCTGGACGTGCTCACGCCGGAGGACCCCTACCCGGTCTGGGACGGGCCCGAGGGCCCGGTGGTGGTGGCCCCGCTCTTCCTGCTCTACGACTACTCCTTCCGCGCCCCGGGGACGGACACGAAGGAGGAGTCGCTGAAGGTCGCCTACGACACCGGGATCGTCTGCACGGACGAGCACCTGCTCTTCCCGGACCCCTACCCGGACCGCGAGTCCTGGTGCGCGGCGCGCGTGGAGGAGACCGAGCGCCGCCTGGAGGAGATCCCGCAGGACCTGCCGACAGTGCTGGTCAACCACTACCCGCTGGTGCGGACGCCGACCGACATCCTGCGCTACCCGCAGTTCGCCCAGTGGTGCGGCACCGACCGCACGGCCGACTGGCACGTGCGGTTCCGCGCGGCCTGTGTGGTCTACGGCCACCTGCACATCCCGAGGACGACGTGGTACGACGGCGTCCGCTTCGAGGAGGTGTCGGTCGGCTACCCGCGCGAGTGGAAGCGCCCCCGCCACCCGGAGGTGGGCCTGCGCCGCATCCTCCCCGCCGACCCGGACCGGGGGGAGTGGGGCTAGGAGCCGCCCTGGCGCGACCGCGCGCGACGGCCGCCCCGGCCTTCGCGCGCGTGCCCGCCGTTCCCGCCGACCGTTGCCACCGTCATCGGCGGTACGCGATGCTGTCCTCTCCTCACGAGCAAGAGAGGCCAGACGGACGCACATGAGCAAGATCGTCGTCGTGCACGGGATCGGCCAACAGAACGAGGGGGCGCACACGCTCCACAGCCGCCTCTTCCCCTTTCTGAAACAGGGCCTGGCCTACGGCGGATCCGACATCTCCCCGGAGGACGCGGCCTTTCCGTGCTACGGCCATCTGTTCCGCCCGGAAGCCGAGGTCCTCTCACCCGCCCCGCCCCGGTACGGCGCCGCCGACGTCACCGAGGGATTCGAGGCCGACCTCCTGTACGCGCTGTGGGAGCGCGCCGCCGAATCCGACCGCCGTGTGCTCCCGCCGAGCGAGGAGTCCCTTCTCCGGACCCCGGTGTGGGCGAAACGCGCCCTGGCCGCGATGAGCCGGTCCGCCTTTCTGAGCGGGATCGCCGAACGGGCCTTCATCGCCGATCTCAAGCAGGTCAGCGCCTATTTCTCCGACCCCGGTGTGCGGCAGGGGGCCGTCGCCGAGGCGCGCGCCGCGATCACGCCGCGGACCCGGGTCCTCGTCGGCCACTCGCTGGGGTCGGTGGTCGCCTACGAGCTGCTGTGCACCGCCTCCCCGGGCGAGATCCCCCCGGTCGCGCTGGTCACCCTCGGATCACCGCTCGGGCTGCGCCGCCTCGTGCACGACCGGCTCCCCCGGCCGGGTGCCTGGCCGGACGGCGCGGCGTCCTGGACCAACATCGCCGACGCCGCGGACGTGGTCGCCGTCGTCGAGGACCTGCGCCCGCTCTACGGCGGCCGGATCACGCAGATCCGCGTGCACAACGGCGCCCATGCCCACGACATGGCGCCCTACCTGACGGACGCGGCCACGGGACGGGCGATCGCCGAAGGCCTGGTGTGAAGGGCGCCGACGCGCCCGGGCGGGGGCGCCGCCTCTTCGCCGCGGTCGGCGTCACCACCGGCCTGGAGCGGACGGCCGACGCCCTGGCCGCCTCCGTCGCCGACATGAGCGCCCTGTTCACCGGGGAGTTCGGCTACACCGCGGCCGCGGGGTTCGGCACCGACCCGAGCGTGCAGCGGTACCGGGAGGCGCTGAGGGCCCTCGGGCGGTCGTGCACCCCCGAGGACACCGTCGCCCTGTACCACACCGGCCACGCCGACGTGGTCGACGACGAGCACCGGCTCTGGGCGGGCGACACGGCCGACCCGCTCTCCCAGACGCTGCGCACCTCAGAGCTGGTGACGCTGCTGCTGGCGGGGACGCCGCTGTGCCGACTCCTGGTGATCCTGGACGCCTGCTTCGCCGGGGAGGGCGGGGCCGAGTCGCTGGCCGCGGGCATGCGGGCCGCGCGCGACGGCGGCAAGTCGCTGTCGGTCATCACCTCGGCCCACCCCAGGGAACAGGTCCGGGCCGGGGACTTCGCCCGCCTGTTCCGCGCGGCCGTCCACGACGACTCCACCGCCGGCGCCGAGCCCCCGTTCCTGTCGCCGTCCGCCCTGGTGGCCCGCATCGAGGCGGACCCGTCCCGTCCCGCCTGGCAGACCGTCTCCGCCAGTTCGCTGTTCAGCACCGACGATGTGCCGCCGTTCCTGCCGAACCCGCGCCACGACCCCGGCCTCGCCGACGTGGACCTGCTGACCCGGCTCCGCATCGAGCAGGAGGGGCTGCGCGCGGGCGAGATGGCCGAGCACTTCGAGCCGCGCGCCCGCGGTGTGCTCTCGGCCTCCGAGTCCGACTGGCGCTTCGAGGGCCGCCACGCGGCGCTGCGGCGCGTGGCCGACCACATCCGGGCGGACGGCGGCGGAGTGCTCGCCGTGACCGGCGATCCCGGCTCGGGCAAGTCCGCCGTGCTGGGGCGGGTCGTGCTGCTGTCGGATCCCCGGCGCGCGGGCGGCGTCCCTCTGGCGGGGGCGGCGCAGGACACCCTTCCCCCGAGGGAGGGGGTCGACGGCGCCGTCCACGTTCGCCGCATGACCACCCTCCAGGTGGTCAAGGCCCTGAGCGCGATCACGGGCGTGCGGGCGGACACGGCGGGCGAGCTCCTGTCGGGTCTGGGGCGGCGCCGCGCGTGCATCGTCATCGACTCCCTCGACGAGGCGATCGACCCCCGCGGCCTGGTGAAGGAGTTGATCCGCCCGCTGGCGGAGTCGGCCGGCCGCACGGGGCTGCGCCTGCTGCTGGGGACGCGTCGCCATCTCCTGCCCGACCTGGGCGGCGACGTTCCCGCACTCGACCTGGACGCGCCCGGCTACGCCGACCCCGAGAGCGTCGCCCGCTACTCCCGGCACTGCCTGGTGCGGGCGGTCCCGGGCTCGGCGTACGCCGAGGCCGGGGCCGAGTACGTCGACGCGGTCGCGCAGGCCGTGGCCGAGGCGGCCGGGGCCTCGTTCCTGGTCGCCCTGATCGCGTCGACGTCGCTGGCCTTGAGGGAGGAGCTNCCCCCCCCCCGCCGATCCCGACTGGCGGGCCGCGCTCCCCCGTACCGCCGCCGAGGCCATGCGAACGGACCTGGAGGAGCGCCTCGGAGAGGAGGCGCCCCGGGCGGTGGCGCTGCTGATGCCGCTCGCGTTCGCCCAGGGGGCGGGCCTTCCCTGGGAGGACGTGTGGGCGGGGCTCGCCGGGCGGATCGCGGGCCGGGCGTTCTCCGACGCCGATGTCCTCTGGCTCAGGGAGCACGCCGGGTGCTACATCGTCGAATCCTTGGCGCAGGGCCGTTCGGTGTACCGGCTCTACCACGCCGCGATGGCCGAGTTCGTGGCCGGGTACGCCGCCGCTAAAGAGGTGCACTCGGGCTTCGTCGACTTCTTCGCCGGGCACACGCCAAGGCACGGGACCCGCCGGTGGGAGCGGGCCCATCCCTACGCCCGGCGCCACCTGGCCACCCATGCCGCGCTGTGCGGGCGCCTGGATCCGCTGCTGGAAGACCCGGACTACCTGCTCGCGGCGCAGCCGGACGAACTCCTCAGCGCGCTGCCGGCCGCGGGGACGGACTCGGGGCGGAGGGCGGGCGACGCCTACCGGCGCTCGGTACACCACCTGGACGGCGGCCCGGACGCGCGCCCCTACCTCCTGCTCGGTGCCCACCGGGTCTCCGCCGAGTGCCTGGCAGAGCGGTTGGCCGCCTCGCCCGAACGCGGGCCGTGGTGGATCGAGTGGGCCCACTGGCGCACCGAGGCCCCGCACCGGATCCTGGCGAGGTTCCCCGGCCCGGTCACCTCCCTAACCGCGACAAGGGCTCAGGGCGGGGGCCTCCTGGCGGTCGCGGTGGGGCGTGTGGTCGTGCTCCTCGACCCCCACACGGGCCGGGTCATCGAGCGCACGGCGGCCACGGGGCGCACCGTGTTCGCCCTCCTCCCTTTCACCCGGCCGGACGGCACCTCCGCGCTCGTGGCCTTCGAGGACGCCGACCAGGTGTCGGTCCTGGCGGTCCCCTCGCTGGCGGAGGTGTGCCGCTTCCCCGTCCTGGGCTTCTCACGGGCGCGTGCCCTGCTCCGGCGCCCGACCGCGTTCACCGCTCCGCTCCGACCGTCCACCGAGGCCCTGCCCGCCGCTCCCGGGAGGGTCCTCGTCACCCGGAGGCTGCTCAGGGTGGACGTGTGGGACCTGGCCGACGGCGCCCACCTGGTTCGGACGAGCGCGGAGCCGGCGCCGGGCCGGGGAGGCATCGGCCTGGGCCTCGGCGTCAGCGCCGGACACGAGGCGACCCCGCTGGACGTGGCGCTCACCGACCCCCTCGCCACCGCCGACGCCGCCCTCCCCGACGAGGGCGGCCACCTCGGGACGGTGTGGGGCGCGGTCACGTTGACGGGGCCGTCGGGCGCGGACGCCTCCTTCACCGGGGGCTCCGACGGGACCGTCCGCGTGTGGAGCGGGACCGACGTCGACGGGACCGGCGTCGGGGAGGATACGGACGAAGGACGGAGCGAAGAGGAGCGGCGCCCCGTCTTCCCCGGGCCGCCTCGGATGGTGCGCAACAAGCTGCCCGTGGTGTACTCCGCACCGCACCCACGGGACCCCGACTCCCTGCTGTGCCTGACCGCCAGCGAGCTGACCGAGCTGAACACCGTGTCGGGGGACCACCGCCGCATCCCGGCCCCTGAGGCCGAGAAGGGGGCCGTCACGGCCTTCACCTTCGCCGAGGCGGTGGTGGAGGGGCGCCGCCGCACCGTCGTCCTCCTCTACGTCCAGGGACGCCAGGGCTGCTACTGGGCGGCCAGGGATGCCTCGGACGGGAGTGCGGCAGGTCGCGGATACGCGTCCGAGTCGACCGCCTATGACGCGGCGGCGGTGCCCCTCCCCAGCGGGGAGACCGCCGTGGTGACCGTCGGGCACGACTGCCGGGCGGTCCTCTGGCGACTGTCCGCCGCACCCACCGCGCGGCAGGACGCCGGGTTCCAGGTGAAGGTGTTCGCCTCCAAAGGCTTGGAGGACGGGCACGACGGGTGGACGTCCTGTGTGGCCACGGGTATCGACCGGCACGGCCGCCAGGTCGCCGTGACGGGCGGGCACGACGGCAGGGTGTGTGTCTGGTCCCTCCCTGAGGGACGTCTGCTGCGCCGCTTCACCGCGGTGCCGAACCTGCTCTTCCCGGTGCCGACGTCACGGGCGCACGTCAAGCGGATCGCCTACACCGGCGCTCCGGGCGGCGCGCGGGTGATCGTCACGCTCGGGGAGACGGGCGAGGTCGCCGTGTGGCGGGACCGGTCGCCCCGGCTCCTGGCCCGCCTTCCCGGGGGCTCCGACCCCGCCGCCCACCTCGCCGTCCATCCGGCCCGCGACCACCTCGTGGTCGCCACCGGCGACCTCACCGGGACCGTGCGCGTCAGCGCGGTGGCCTTCTCCGCACGGCGCAGGGGCCGCATCCGGGCGGCGACGGTCACCTCCACCCATCGCATCGAACTGGACAGCACGGTGTGCGACCTGCGGTTCACGCGCTCCGGCTCCCTGTTCGCCGCCACCGGGAACGGTGTCATGGCCCTCTCGCTCACCTCCTCGCCGGACGCGCGCGGCTGGAGCGGCGGTGAGCCGCCGTGGTGATCCCCGGTCCCGCCGGTCCGGAGCCGCTCCCTCCCAGGAGGCCGACGGCCGCGGACCGGTGCCGGAAGAACCGGCGGCGCCGCCGTTGCGACTTCGTGGCAGGGCGTCTCGGTACGGCGCTGCTGATCCTGGCCAGCGCGTCCGCCTACCTGTGCGTGGGGGTGATGGCCGCGCTCCCGCCGGAGGGCACCGGCGGTGCGGAGGAGGGCGGCCGACGCCTGGCGGCCGTGGTGCGGGAGGGCGTTCCGCTCCTGGCTCCCCTGGCCGCCGTGGCGGCCTTCGTCCCGCGGGGTGTGAAGCCCGCGCTCGTGGGCATCGCCGTGGTGGCGTTCTGCTACGGGGCGGCACTGTCGACACCTGCCGAACAGAACCTGCTCCCCCTGCTCCCCGCCTCGCCGGACGACCGCCCGCCGGACCCCGGCCTCCCCTTCGACGCAGAGGCGGCGCGCGCCGTCACCGTCGCGGCCGTGGGAACAGGGGCACTGTGGGCGGCAAGGCGGCTCTTTGGCCGGTATCCCGTTCCCCGGGCACATCTGAACCCGGGACGCCCGGTGCCCGCCTTCGTCTCACTGAGCACCCGGCGGCGGCTGTTGGCCGTGCCCATCGCGGCCGTGCTCCTCGCCGTCGCGGCCGGGACGGCCGCGGCCGTCTCGGTCGGCGCGGGTGTCCCGGTCGCCCCTGCCGCATTGACCGAGAGAGCCCTGGCCGCAGCAGACCCGTTCGGCATCGGGACGGACGCGACCGTGCTGGCCGTCTACCTGCCGTGCGGCCTGGTACTCACCCACGCCCTCGCCGCCGTCCTGAGGTGGAGGTGGCGGTGAGGCCGTGGCCGACGGTCGATCGGTGCGTTCACCCGCCTCGCATCCTGGAAGCCGCCCGCAGCGAGGTCGCTCCATGAGCTATGTGCGGCCCGGCACCTGCGCCCCGACCGGCCCGTGGTCTCAAACGGTGGGGGGCGGTCCCCGCGGCCGGTCACCGGTTCAGAAGAACGTGACCTCGATCCACCACAGGGCGGCCCAGGACAGGGCGCCTCCGGCGAGCACGACCGTGGTGACCACGGTGAGGTTGAGGAACGTCGCCGGAGGCGGCGGGTACCCGGCGTTGTACCGCTCCCGCTGTTCCCGGAGCCACCGGGCGAACACCAGCCGGACCAGCACCGTGGTCATCGAGACCGTGGTGAAGATCCGCAGCGCCGTTCCGCCGTCCTGCACCGCTCCGCCGACCGTCTTCATGAACAGGGACCCGGCGACGAACAGCGGGAACACCAGGGCGATGAGGGTGCGCTTCCACCCGTAGGCCATGCTCGCCATGGCCGCCGCGAGCGCGACGCCCGCCACCAGGGCCATGGCCCACTGGAACTGCTCATGGGTCAACGGGGTACCGCCTGTTCATCGTCGCCGCCGGGCGAATGTGGACGAGGGAAGGGACAGAGGGGGACGGAGGACGGCCCCGGGGATCAGAAGAGGACCTGCTCGACCCCCGCGATCACCGCGCCCAGCCCGGCCATCCCGGCGATGAGCGCCGCGAAGAAGACCGCGAGCTGCCTCGGCGTCATCTGCGCCCAGCGCCCCTCGCGGTCGTAGAGCTCCCACTGCCGCCGGATCCACCCGGCGAAGACCAGGCGCATCAGCGCGAGGCCGAGGCTGCACAGGATGAAGATGTGCAGGGCCACGACCTCGTCGATACCGCGCGCCGCCGACCTCGCGGCCATGTACGCGCTCAGGGCCAGCGGGAGGACCACCAAGGCGAAGACCTTGGCCCTCCATCCGCGCACCATCGAGGCCAGCGCCAGCGAGACGGCCGCTGCCGACACGGCGGCCAGCCCCCACAGGAACCACTCATACGACATTTCGGGTCTGCAGCCCTTTCTCTGACATTTCCGCCCATTCGACGCGCTCGGCGGCGCGGCGGTTCCCGCGCGTGTGTCCGGCCCCCGGCCAGGGGCCGGACACACGTGCGGGGCCGGGCGCGACGCCCGGCCCCGCATCGGTGCTCTACGGCCTCAGACCCCGGCGGAGCGGGCGGTGTGGCGTTCGGCGAGGTCGGCCAGCCACTCCATGTCGATGCCTTCGAGGGTGTCGACCACCGTCAGGCCCTCCGCGGGCCCGATCGGGACCATCATCGGCACCGCCACCGTGGCGCACCCCGCGGCCAGGGCCGAAGCGACGCCCACCGCCGAGTCCTCCACGGCCACGCAGCGCGCCGGGTCGACCCCCAACAGGCGGGCGGCCTTCAGGTACGGCTCCGGGTGCGGCTTGTTGGCCTCCACCTCGTCCCCGCCGACCGACAGGTCGAACGACTCCAGCCCGATAGCGCCGATCGCCGAGGAGATCAGGTGCCGCTCGGTGGAGGTGACCAGTGCCGAGGGGACCGGCGAGGCCGCCACCGCGGCCACCAGCTCCTTGGCGCCGGGGCGCGGGTCGGCGCCCTCGGCCAGGCGGCGGCCGAACGCCTCCTGCATCCGGGAGATCACCTCCCGGGGCTCGGCGCGCACCCCCGGAAGGTCGGCGACGTAGCGGCCCACCTTCTCCGCGGCCCCGCCCACGTTGCGGCGGTGGTCCTCCTCGGTCCAGACGCCGCCGAGCTCGGCGACGACCTCGGCCTCGGCCTCCCCCCACAGCCCCTCGCTGTCGATGAGGGTGCCGTCCATGTCGAACAGGACGGCCTGGGGCAGGACGCGGGTCGGTGTACTGCTCATCGCGGTGGGGCGCCCGCCCCACGCGGGGGCGGGCGCCCTTCCTCCTTCGCTCGTCGGGTGCCTGCGGGCCCCGGTGCCCGTCAGACGTTGAAGTACTTGGCCTCCGGGTGGTGGATCACGATCGCGTCGGTGGCCTGCTCCGGAACGAGCTGGAACTCCTCCGACAGGGTGACGCCGACGCGCTCGGGCTCCAGCAGCTTCATGATCTTGGCCCGGTCCTCCAGGTCGGGGCAGGCCCCGTACCCCAGGGAGAACCGCGCACCCCGGTAGCCCAGCTTGAAGAACTGCTCGATGTCGGCCGGGTCCTCGCCCGCGAAACCCAGCTCCGAGCGGATCCGGGTGTGCCAGTACTCCGCCAGCGCCTCGGTGAGCTGCACCGACAGGCCGTGCAGTTCGAGGTAGTCGCGGTAGGCGTCCTTCTCGAACAGCGCCTGGGTGGCCTTGGAGATGCCCCCGCCGACGGTGACCACCTGGAAGGAGACCACGTCGGTCTCGCCGGACTCCTTCGGGCGGAAGAAGTCCGACAGGCACAGGTGCCGGTCGCGGCGCTGGCGCGGGAAGGTGAACCGGGTCCGCTCGCCCCCGTCCTCGTCGAGGACGACCAGGTCGTCGCCCTCGCTGTAGCAGGGGAAGTGGCCGTAGACGACCGCGGCCTCCAGCCAGCCCTCGGTCTGGATGCGGTCCAGCCACATCCGCATGCGCGGCCGGCCCTCGGTCTCCACCAGCTCCTCGTAGCTGGGGCCCTCCTTGCCGCGGGAGCCCTTGAGCCCCCACTGGCCCATGAAGGTGGCCCGCTCGTCCAGGTAGGCGGTGTAGTCGGCCAGCGGGATGCCCTTGCTGATCCGGTCGCCCCAGAACGGCGGGACCGGCACCGGGTTGTCGGTGGCCACGTCGCTGCGGGCGGGCATGTCCTCGGGCGCGGTCACCTTGAGCTTGGCGCCGCCCTTGACCCGGCGGGTGCGCAGCGCGGGCAGCTCGGCGCCCTCCTCGCCGCGCTTGACCGCCATGAAGGCGTCCATCAGGCGCAGCCCCTCGAAGGCGTCCTTGGCGTAGCGGACCTCGCCGCGGTACAGCTCGGCCAGGTCCTCCTCGACGAAGGAGCGGGTGAGCGCGGCGCCGCCCAGCAGGACCGGGAACTTCTCGGAGATGCCCCGGGAGTTCATCTCCTCCAGGTTCTCCTTCATGATCACGGTCGACTTCACCAGCAGGCCGGACATGCCGATCATGTCGGCCCGGTTCTCCTCGGCGGCCTCCAGGATGGCCGACACCGGCTGCTTGATGCCGATGTTGACCACGTCGTAGCCGTTGTTGGACAGGATGATGTCCACGAGGTTCTTGCCGATGTCGTGCACGTCGCCCTTGACGGTCGCCAGCACGATGCGGCCCTTGCCGTCGTCGTCCTCGGCCTTCTCCATGTGCGGTTCGAGGTAGGCCACCGCGGCCTTCATCACCTCGGCCGACTTGAGCACGAAGGGCAGCTGCATCTGGCCGGAGCCGAACAGGTCGCCCACGACCTTCATCCCGGCGAGCAGGTCGTCGTTGACGATCTCCAGCGCCTTCTTCTCGGCCAGGGCGGCGGCCAGGTCGTCCTCCATGCCGACCTGCTCGCCGTCGATGATCCGGCGCTGCAGCCGCTCCCACAGCGGCAGGGCGGCCAGCGCCTCGGCGCGGGAGGCCTTCATCTCCTTGGCGTCCACGCCGTCGAAGAGCTCCATGAACGCGGACAGCGGGTCGAAGTCGCCCTCGCGCCGGTCGTAGATCAGGTCGAGGGCGGCCTTGCGCTGCTCCTCGGGGATCTGGTTCATCGGCAGGATCTTGGAGGCGTGCACGATCGCCGAGTCCAGGCCCGCCTCGACCGCCTCGGCCAGGTAGACCGAGTTCAGCACGATGCGCCCGGCGGGGTTGAGGCCGAAGGACAGGTTGGACAGGCCCAGCGTGGTCTGCACCTCGGGGTAGCGCCGCTTGAGCTCCTTGATGGCCTCGAGCGTCTCGATGCCGTCGCGGCGCGTCTCCTCCTGACCGGTGGTGATGGGGAAGGTCAGGCAGTCGATGATGATGTCGCCGACCTTCATGCCCCAGTTGTCCACCAGGTCGTCGATGAGGCGGGAGGCCACCCGGACCTTCCAGTCGGCGGTGCGGGCCTGGCCGTCCTCGTCGATGCACAGCCCGACCACCGCGGCGCCGTGCTCCTTGACCAGGCGCATGATGCGGGCGAACCGCGAGTCGGGGCCGTCGCCGTCCTCGTAGTTGACCGAGTTGATCACCGCGCGGCCGCCGACCAGCTCCAGGCCGGCCTCCAGCACCCCGGGCTCGGTGGAGTCGAGCATCAGCGGCAGGGTGGAGGCGGTCGCCAGGCGCGAGGCCAGCTCGCGCATGTCCTGGCTGCCGTCGCGGCCCACGTAGTCCACGTTCAGGTCGAGCAGGTGGGCGCCGTCGCTGATCTGCTCGCGGGCGATCTCGACGCAGTCGTCGTAGCGCTCCTCGATCATCGCCTCGCGGAACTTCTTGGATCCGTTGGCGTTGGTGCGCTCGCCCACGGCCAGGTAGCTGGCGTCCTGGCGGAAGGGCACGCTCTGGTAGAGCGAGGCCGCCGAGGCGTGGCTGACGGGCCTGCGGTCCTTGACGCCCCGGCCCTGCACCCGCTCGACCACCTGCCGCAGGTGCTCGGGGGTGGTGCCGCAGCAGCCCCCGGCCATGGACAGGCCGAACTCGGTGGTGAAGCTGTCGTGGGCGTCGGCCAGCTCGGAGGGCTGCAGCGGGTAGACGGCGCCGTCGGTTCCCAGCTGGGGCAGGCCGGCGTTGGGCATGCAGGAGATCGGCACGGTGGCGTGCTGCGACAGGTAGCGCAGGTGCTCGCTCATCTCGGCCGGACCGGTGGCGCAGTTGAGGCCGATCATGTCGATGCCCAGCGGCTCCAGCGCGGTGACCGCGGCGCCGATCTCCGAGCCCATCAGCATGGTGCCGGTGGTCTCGATGGTGACCTGGGCGATGATCGTGATGTCGCTGCCCAGGGCGCGGCGGGCGCGCATGGCCCCGATCACGGCGGCCTTGGTCTGCAGCAGGTCCTGGCAGGTCTCGATGAGGATGGCGTCGGCGCCGCCCTCGATCAGCCCGCGGTGGCACTGCTCGTAGTAGTCGCGCAGGAGGGCGAAGGGCGCATGGCCCAGGGAGGGGAGCTTCGTTCCCGGGCCCACCGAGCCCAGGACGTATCGGGGGTGGTCGGCGGTGGAGTAGTCGTCGGCGACCTCACGCGCGATGCGGGCACCGGACTCGGCCAGCTCGTAGGTGCGGTCGACGATGTCGTACTCGCCCAGGTTGCCGAAGTTGGCGCCGAAGGTGTTGGTCTCGACGCAGTCCACACCGACGTCGAAGAACCCCTCGTGGGTCGAGCGCACCACGTCGGGGCGGGTGACGTTGAGGATCTCGTTGCAGCCTTCGTGGCCTTCGAAGTCGTCGAGGCCGAGATCGTGGCCTTGCAGCATGGTGCCCATCGCGCCATCGGCGACGATGACGCGGCGGGCGAGGGCATCCCGGAAGGAGAGTCGAGAGCTCATGACCCTTTACTGTAGTGACGACCGGGCGGCAGTTGCGCATACGGGGGTAGCCGACTGTCACATCCCCGCGTTCATGCAGGTCAGACAGCCGGGACGCCGTCGTCCGGAATGGTTCTGTCCGCGCTACGCGTTTCGCTGGACGGAACGATACCGTACGGCGTTCCCCCGCGTGGCCGGGACCCCGTAGGGTTGTGCGTGTCCGCGCGAGGAGTGAAGCGATGGGCCCGCCCGGACGGCGGGCGCGGTGAGGAGGCGGCCTGTGCCTGAGCTCGACGACGGCGTCCCCGGACTCGTCGAGCCCGTCCTGGTGGCCGCCTTCGAGGGCTGGAACGACGCCGGGGAGGCCGCCAGCGCCGCACTGGAGCACCTGGCCTCGGCCTGGGAGGCCGAGGACCTGGCCCGCCTGGACACCGACGACTACTACGACTTCCAGGTCTCCCGGCCCCGGATCACGGTGGCCGACGGCAGGCACGTGGGGTTGGAGTGGCCCGCCACCCGGGTGCGCACGGCCCGCGCGGGCGGCGTGGACGTGGTGCTGGTGAGCGGCTCGGAGCCGAACATGCGCTGGCGCGGCTTCAGCGCCGACCTGCTGGCGATCGCCCGGGAGCTGGGCGTGCGCCGCGCGGTGATGCTGGGGGCGCTGCTGGCCGACTCCCCGCACACCCGGCCGGTCCCGGTGACCGGGGTGGCCTCCCCGCCGGAGCTGGGCACGGAGCTGGGCCTGGAGCCGACCGAGTACGAGGGCCCCACCGGCATCGTGGGCGTGCTGCACGACGTGTTCGCCGAGGCCGGGATCGAGGCCGTGTCGCTGTGGGCGGCGGTGCCGCACTACGTGGCGCAGCCGCCGAGCCCGAAGGCGGCGCTGGCGCTGCTCCGACGGGTGGAGGACGTCCTGGACCGCCCGGTGCCCATGGGCGAGCTGCCCGAGGACGCCCGCGCCTGGGAGACCGGCGTGGACGAGCTGGCCTCGGAGGACGAGGACATCGCCGGGTACGTGCGGAGCCTGGAGGAGGCCAAGGACGCCGCGGAGCTGCCGGAGGCCAGCGGCGAGGCGATCGCCCGCGAGTTCCAGCGCTACCTGCGCCGCCGCGACCACGGCTGAGCCGCCGGAGACCGGCGGCGTTCACCCACCCGCGCGCCCCCCGAGGGCCGCGGTGCGGCGGGCGCTCAGAGGTCGATGCCGCGCCACTCACCGGTGAGGGCGACGGCCGCCCAGGCGCCCGCGATACGGGCCAGCCCGCGCCGGACCTCGTCGACGACCGCGGGGGCCAGCACGCCCTGCTCCTCCTGCGGGTCGAGCCGGACGGTGACCCGCAGGCCGTCCAGCACCCGCTGCCCGCGCGCGAGGGCGTCCTCGTCGGTGGCCCGGCCCGCGGCCTGGAAGAGCAGGGCGCGGATGCCGTCGCGCAGGGAGAGGGCCTCGTCGAAGTCGGCCAGGGTGATGGGGATGGCCCCGGCGTTCACCAGCCCGTGCTCGCGCAGAAAGCGGGCGAGGTCGGCGCGGTCGGCCAGATCGCCGCGGGGGCCGGCGAACGCGGACACGAGTTCGGCGGCGGAGGTCGGTCGGGTCGTGGTCGTCATGGTGCCATCCCACCACGGAATGCCATCGCACGATGGCGTTCCGCAGGTTCCCGACCACAATCGGCCGTTTGTCACGTACGGGAACATCGTCCCCCTATTCTGCGCGGCGGCACTGGACATCGCGCCGCCCCCCCGCCCACAGGACCCCGGCCCGCCGCAGCCCGACAGGCGTTCATCGCGATACCGGAACGGGATTCGGTGCCACCGGGCCCCTGAACGGCACAGCGCGGCCGTTCGCCGGACTCGATGTCACCGCGTGTAGCCGATATCCGTCCGGAGCAGACCCCGAGCGCCGGACGGGGAGACCCGAACGGCACCACCCCCGCCTCTGCGTCCGACAGGAACACCCCAATCAGGCCCGAACGGGGCAATTCCTCTCTCGATCCCGTTCAGGTATCGCCGACATCGTCGCTCCGGGACCGCCAAGGGCGTCGTTGGGCGTGCTCCCCACCCCCGCCCGCACCTAACGCGGAGTATTCGCCCATGTCACAGCACTGCTGGGTTTTGCGGTGCAGGCCAGAGGCGCGCCCCGGGTGCCGACGACCGCGAACCCCGGCTCCACCGCCCCTCCCGGAACAAGAGAAGCCCGCCGGGCGGCGGGCAGGACCGGAGAACCGCCCCGCTCACTCCGCCACCGCCCTCTCCCTTTCCCTTGCACCTTGGCGGCCCGCCGGACGGCCCGGGGGAAGCGGGGCACCGGCTCCACCGCCGCCCGTCACCGCCTGCTCACACCACCCCCGCGGAAGGCGTGAGGCGGGCACCCGGCCGGGTGCCCGCCTCACGCCTTCGTGCGCGTCCCACGCGCACGGTCTCCGTCTTCTTAGAGCCTCTTACAGCTCCACGCCCAGCAGTGCGTCCACCGTGTCGCGCACCAGGGCCGGGGCCGCCGGGTCGTCGCCCGTGCCCGCGTTGGCCTGCTCGGCCCACGCGTCGACGGCCGCCAGGGCGGCCGGGGTGTCCAGGTCGTCCGCCAGCGCCCTGCGCACCTCGGCCAGCACCGGGGCGGCGTCCGGACCCGAGTCCCGGGCGGCGGCCGAGCGCCAGCGCGCCAGGCGCTCACCGGCCTCCTCCAGTCCCTTGGGGGTCCACCCCCAGTCGGTGCGGTAGTGGTTCGGCAGCATCGCCAGGCGCACCGCCATCGGGTCGGCGCCCTCCTCGCGGAGCTTGGAGACGAACACCAGGTTGCCCAGGGACTTGGACATCTTCTCGCCGTCGAGCCCGACCATGCCCACGTGCATGTAGTTCTGCGCGTGCGGGTGCGAGCCGGTCGCCTTACACGCCTCGGCGGCCCCCATCTCGTGGTGCGGGAAGACCAGGTCGCTCCCGCCGCCGTTGAGGTCGAAGCCCATCCCGAGCTCGTGCAGGGAGATGGCGCTGCACTCCACGTGCCATCCGGGGCGGCCCCGCCCCAGGGGGCTGTCCCAGGAGGGCTCCCCGGGGCGCTCGGCCCGCCACAGCAGCCAGTCCAAGGGGTCCTTCTTGCCGGGCCGGTCCGGGTCGCCGCCGCGCTCGCCGAACAGGCGCAGCATCTCGTCGCGGTCCATGCCGCCGATCTCGCCGAAGCGGTCGGCGGCCTCGACCGCGAAGTAGATGTCGCCCTCCAGGTCGTAGGCGGCGCCCGCGGCCCGCAGCCGGTCGACGAACTCGGCGATGAGGTCGATCGACTCCACGACGCCCACGTAGGCGCGGGGCGGCAGCACCCGCAGCGCCTCCATGTCCTCGCGGAACACCTGGATCTCGCGGGCCGCCAGGTCCCTCCACGCCTCGCCGGTGGCCTCCGCCCGCTCCAGCAGCGGGTCGTCCACGTCCGTGGTGTTCTGCACGTAGTCCACGGCGTGCCCCGCGTCCCGCCACACCCGGTTCACCAGGTCGAAGGTCAGGTAGGTGAAGGCATGGCCGATGTGCGCGGCGTCGTAGGGCGTGATCCCGCAGACGTACATGCGGGCCGTCGGCCCGGGGGTGGTGGCCCGCCGGCCCCCCGTGACGGTGTCGTGGATGCGGAGCGGTCCGCCGCTGCCGGGCAGGCGGACGATGTCGGGCGCAGACCAAGAACGCATGACACCGAGATTATCCGGCCAAGTACGGCGAAACCTCCCGGCCCCAGGGCGCGCCGAACGAGATCATTCGCCGATTCCGCGCGGGAATAACTCAGACCGAACGTTGTTCGGGCCCGCCGTCCCGCCCGGAGCCGCCGGACGCGCGCACGATGGCGCGCACGGCGGCGGCCGCCGCCAGGGCGCACACGACCGCGACCGGGGTGTTCCCCGCGTTCCAGTGCGTCAGGGCCGCCGCGACCGCCACCACGTACAGCAGCCAGTAGGAGGCCCGCTCGGTGCGGGTGGAGGGCCGCCCCCCGGCGGGCCCACGCAGCCCGGTCCACCCGCGCAGCTCCTGCAGGCGGGTCAGTGTCCGCCGGATCCCGTGGCGGTTCATAGGGCCTTCCCGTTCCCGATCTCGGTCCGGAGGGGGACGTCACCCCCTCTGTCCCCTTTCAGACGTTGACCACGGATTCGGGGTTGACACGGTGTGACCCGCCCCTCGCCCGACGCACACTCCGAGGGGAACGCCGAAACGCAGCATCTGGCCGCGGCCGACGCACGGGGCCGCGGCTCCGCCGCTTCCCCCGCCCCCGTCGTCCCCTCATCCCTGCCGTCCGGGCGCAGGGGCTCGACGGCGGTGCCGTGTCCGTTTCCAGGCGGGGCAAGCGCACCGGGCCGCACCCGGGAAGCCGCAGCCGAGAACGCTTCCGCCTTCGCACACCAGGCGGCGGGCACCGCGCCGAGGGCACCGGTCAGCGCGCCGGGCGCCGCGCGGCAGGCACCGGGTACCGGCCACCGGGCGACCACCGGCGATCACCGCTCCGCGGCACCTCAGTGGACCTCGTCGACCATCCGCCACGCCTCCGGGACGCCCGGCTCGGCGCTGAACGCCATCCGCGCCCCCTCCACCGCCACGGCCGCCAATGCCATGGACGACGTCGCCCATACCCGGTCCGGCCCCAGTTCGACGCGGGCCGCCAGCGACGCCGGGTCGTCCTCCCCCGCGCCGTAGCCCCCGGTACGGGCCGGGCCGCGCACCCCCTCGTCGAGCAGGCGCGGCCACTCGCCCCACACCTCCTTCGGCGTGCGGGCGGCCTCCAGCCCACTCGCCCCGGGTGCGGGCCGGGCGTCGCCGAACACCGGCGCGTGCCGCACCGCTCGCGGCGCGTTTGCGTCGAGCCCGGAGTTGGTCACCACGCTCACCCCGGAGGGCAGCGGTTCCCGGCGAAGCTCCCGGGCGTCCCAGGTGAGCACGGCACCGCCCGACGGGTCCGCGACGACCAGGTGGAAGGGTTCGTAGCGGGCCAGGTCCTCGCGCTCGGCCGCCTCGGCCCCGCCGTCGGCGCAGAGCAGCGGCAGGCGGCCGCGGCTCAGCTGGGCCCCGGGCGGGACCGTCCGTACGGGCGGCTCCGCCTCCGACCCGCCGCGAGGGGCCGCGTTGAGCACCGCGCACACCCGTGCCCCGGCGCCGGTGCGCACCGCGAGCCAGGTGCCGCCCGCCTCGGTGTCGCGCCCGCCCACCAGGCCGGGGTGGCCGGGCCAGTGCCGCGCGGGCGGTTCCCAGGGCCGCAGCAGCAGCTCGTCGCGGACCGCGGCCAGCACCAGCGGAACCGGCGCCGACGGGTCGAATCCGGTGATGACCGTGCACATTCGGCGCCTCCCGCGGTTCCTCCGTGCCGCCGTCGGCGGCGCTGCCACCACTATGGCGCCCCGGCCACCCCGCCGCGGCGGCGGGGTGCGGGCACCACCCGCGCACGGCGCGCCTGCCCGACCGCGGTGAGCCCCGGGTGTCCCCTAAGCTCTGCTACGGCGCGTCGTGCGGATCACGTCCGTCGCGAGGGCACGGCCCGTGCGACACGCCGCAGGGCGTGTTTCTCGGATGCTCTTCGGCAAGCGAGCGGCGCCGCCCCCTGACGTTCCGACGCCGCCTGGGCGGCGGAGGGGCGAAGGGGGACGGACTCCGCTCACGGGCCGGGTCACGGGGCGCGGGGTCCGACCCGGGCGGCCGTTCGGGCCTCCCGGAGCAGCGGGCGCCACGGACCCGGCCCCGGGCGGTCAACGGACCCGGCCGCAGGCGGCCACGGGCCGAAGACGATCCGGGATATTCGCCTTCACGGCGGAGGAGGCCACCGCGCGCCCTCCGCCCCCTCTGCTTCGTCCTCGGCGCGCCGACCGGCCCACGCGGCCCCGGCCGCCCCGCGACCGACCACCTGGAGCGTGCATGCCCGCCCCCCGCGAACAGCAGGACCCGCCCGTCCCCGTGTCCGACGACGGGCGGGGGCTGACCGCGGCCGAGGTCGCCGCGCGGGTGGCCGACGGGCGGACCAACGACGTGCCGGTGCGGGCCAGCCGCAGCATCGGCGCGATCGTCCGCGGCAACGTGCTGACCCGCATCAACGCCATGGTGGCGGTGCTGTTCGCGATCATCGCGGTGATCGGCCCGGTCCAGGACGGCCTGTTCGCGATGGTGATCGTGGTGAACACGCTCATCGGCATCGCCCAGGAGCTGCGCGCCAAGCGCACCCTGGACAAGCTGGCGATCGTGAACGCGGCACACCCGCGCGTGGTGCGCGACGGCGCGGCCACCCCGGTCACCGCCCAGGAGATCGTGCTGGACGACGTGATCGAGTGCGCCCCGGGCGACCAGGTGGTGGTGGACGGGGCCGTCGTCGCCGCCGAGGCGCTGGAGGTCGACGAGTCGCTGCTGACCGGCGAGGCCGACCCCGTGTTCAAGCGGCCCGGGGACACGGTCATGTCGGGCAGCTTCATCGTCGCGGGCACGGGCCGCTACCGCGCCTCGAAGGTGGGGCGGCACGCCTACGCCGCCCGCCTGGCCGAGGAGGCGAGCCGGTTCAGTCTGGTCCACTCCGAGCTGCGCTCGGGCATCGACCGCATCCTGCGGTTCATCACCTGGGCGCTGTTCCCCATCGGCGGGCTGCTGGTGTTCAGCCAGCTCGCCCTCAACGGCCAGGTCACCGTCGACGGCGCGGTCGGCGGCGCGGCGGGCGGGGGGCAGATCAGCGGCCCGCTGGCGGACGCGCTGCGCGGCATGGTGGCCGCCCTGGTGTCGATGGTGCCCGAGGGGCTGGTGCTGCTGGTCAGCATCGCCTTCGCGGTGGGGGTCGTGCGGCTGGGGCGGCACAAGTGCCTGGTACAGGAGCTGCCCGCCATCGAGGGGCTGGCCCGGGTGGACGTGGTGTGCACCGACAAGACCGGCACCCTGACCGAGAACGGCATGCGCCTGGCCGAGGTGCACGAGATGGGCGGTGCCGGGGGCGCCCCGGCGCGGGCGGCCCTGGCGGCCCTGGCCGGAGCCGACCCGCGCCCCAACCCCAGCGTCGCGGCGGTCGCCGAGGCCCTGGGGGCGCCGCCGGACGGCTGGACGGTCGTGGCGCGGGCCGCGTTCTCCTCGGCGCGCAAGTGGAGCGGGGCGTCGTTCTCGACGCCGGACGGCGAGGAGCACTGGGTGCTCGGCGCCCCCGACGTGCTGGCGCCCGGGGGCGGCCCGGAGGCGGCCGAGGCCGAGCGGATCGGCGGCACCGGGCTGCGGGTGCTGCTGCTGGGGCAGGCCGCCGAGCGGGTGGACGCGCCGGAGGCGCCGGGCCCGGTGCGGCCGGTGGCCCTGGTCGTCCTGGACCAGCGGGTGCGCGGCGACGCCAAGGACACCCTGGACTTCTTCGCCGAGCAGGACGTGCGGGTCAAGATCGTCTCGGGGGACAACGCGGTGTCGGTGGGGGCGGTGGCCCGGTCGGTCGGGCTCGCGGGGGCCGACGACCCCAGGGACGCGCGGGAGCTGCCCGCCGACGCCGAGGGGTTCGCGGCGGAGGCCGACCGCGCCTCGGTGTTCGGCCGGGTGACGCCGGAGCAGAAGCGGGACCTGGTGCGGGGGCTGCGGGCGCGCGGCCGCACGGTCGCGATGACCGGCGACGGCGTCAACGACGTGCTGGCGCTCAAGGAGGCCGACATCGGGGTGGCCATGGGGGCGGGCAGCCCGGCCTCGCGCGCGGTGGCGCAGATCGTGCTGCTGGGCGACCGCTTCTCGGCGCTTCCGGCGGTGGTGGCCGAGGGGCGGCGGGTCATCGGCAACATCGAGCGGGTCGCCAACCTGTTCCTGACCAAGACCGTGTACTCGATGACGATGGCCACGATGGTCAGCGTGCTGTCGGTGGCCTACCCCTTCTTCCCGCGGCACGCGACGCTGATCAACGCGGTGACGTTCGGCATCCCGTCGTTCTTCCTGGCGCTGGCGCCCAACTCCGAGCGGGCGCGTCCGGGGTTCGTGCGGCGGACGCTGCGGCTGGCCGTGCCGTCGGGGCTGGTCGCGGGGGCGGCGGCGGTGACGACCTACCTGCTGGTGCTGGGCGGCCGGTCGGTCCCGGACCCGGCCGACCGGACGGCGGTGGTGGTCACGCTGTGCGCCACCACGCTGTGGGTGCTGCTGCTGGTGGCCAAACCGTATGTGTGGTGGAAGGTCGTACTGGTCGGGGCGATGGTGGGGCTGCTGCTGACGGCGATGCTGACGCCGGTGGGGCAGGCGTTCTTCGCTTTGGACGTGAGCGAGCCGCACAAGCTCTGGACCGGGCTGGGCGTGGCGGCCGCGGCGATGGCGCTGATCACCGCGGTGCGGCTGGTCGACGACCGCCTGATCGCCCGGGAGGAGGCCCGCCGCGAGACGGCCGAACGCGACCGGGACCCCCGGATGGAGCCGACCCCGAGCGGCTGAGCGGGACGACGGCGGGAGCGGAGCGATTCCCCTGCCTTCCCTGCCGAGCGACAGAGGTTCCTCGCAGTCCGGGAGGCGGTCCAGCCGGTGCCCGCCCGCGGCCCCCGGGCGAGCACCGGGCCGTCGAGGTGGGGGTGGCAGGGCGGCGACGAAGATCAGCGCCCCTTCCAGCAGCGCTGTGGGGCGCCCGGCACGTGCCTGGTCACCGTGATCGGCGGCGGCGGCGTGAGCGAGGCGGTTCCCAGGCCCTGCCTGCCGGGCGGCGGGCTCCTCGCAGTGCAGGCGGGCGACGGCTCGGCAGGTACTCCGCTCCGGGCCGCGGGGCGACGGCACGGGTGCGGGGCCGCATGGCGGGGGCGGCGTATCAGCATGCGAGAGGGCTTCGTCGAGGTGCGCTTGGTGGCCGGTGTCGCGACCCCGAGGCCGCCCCGCCTCGTTCTCTACACCGGCGGCCAGGGGACGGCGGGCCAGGCCGGGGACGGGAAGGGGTGCACCTTGTGCTCCAGGAGGAGCTCCACCCGCCTGCGCAGGGCGTAGCGCTCGGGAGGGGTCAGGTGGCGTTCCAGTTCCGCCGACAGCTCGCCGCCGGGCTCCTCCAGGTGTCCGGAGAGGGACTCCAGGCCCGCCAGGGNNGCGCCCCCCCCTGCCACTGCCACAGTACCGTGCGCAGCTTGTACTCCTCGGCGAAGGCCACCCCGTGGTCGCACCCGTACAGGTGCCCGCCGGGCAGCGGCAGCAGGTGCCCGATCTTGCGGTCGGAGTTGTTGATGACCGCGTCGAAGACCGCCATCCGGCGCAGCGGCGCGCTCTGCCCGTCCTGGGCGAGGGCGACCAGGTCCACCTCGGGGTCGGCGTCCACCCACAGCTGCACCATGCCCTCGCCGAAGGGGCCCTCCCGGTGCACGGTCGGCGGCACCACGCCCCACCCCAGCGCCTCGGAGACCGCGAAGGCCGCCACCTCCCGCCCGGCCAGGGTCCCGTCCGGGAAGTCCCACAGCGGCCGCTCCCCGGCCACCGGCTTGTACACGCAGGCGGCCTCCCCCTCCGGGGAGGAGACGGCCGCGTAGAACGTGGCGTTGGAGGCGGCGGTCAGCCGCCCCACGACCTCCAGCGTGCCGCTGCGCAGCAGCTCCGCGGCCGCGGCGCCGGACATGCCCCCGGGCTGCGCTCCCGGCACGCCCCGCTCCCCGGTCACGCGCCCGAGGGCCGGTAGCCGTTCTGCCGGGGGCAGATGTGCCCCGCGGGGTCCAGCGGCCGCCCGCACAGCGGGCAGTTGGGCCGACCGGCGGCGACGACCCGCATGGCGCGCCCGGCGAAGGCGCGCGCGGCCGACGGCGTCAGGTGCACCCGCAGCACGTCGCGGTCGGCGGGCGCGGTCTCGCTGAAGACCTCCACCTCGCTCTGCTCCTCGGTCTCCCCGTCCGCCTCCTGCACGGCCTCCTGGGCCTCGATGATCACCCGGGATGCCTCGGAGTCCCAGGCCAGGGCCAGGGTTCCGACCCGGAAGTCCTCGTCGATGGGCTGCTCCAGGGGGTCGTCGTCGACGTCGCCCCCGTTCCCTGAGGCCTCGGGCAGCGGGTCGCCGAAGCGCACCCGCACCTCCTCCAGCAGCTCCTCCACACGCTCGGCGAGCGCGGACACCTGGGCCTTCTCCAGCACGACGGAGGTGATGCGGCCGCCTCCGCTCGCCTGGAGGAAGAAGGTCCGCTCCCCAGGCTGGCCGACGGTCCCGGCCACGAAGCGGTTCGGCGGGTCGTACAAGTACAGCGACATGCCAAGAACCCTAGAGGATCGCGGGCTCCAGAGCGATCGGGACCGCCCCGGTCACGGGCGGGCGGCACCCGCGCCGCCGCCCACGACGGCGTCCCCGCCCTCTTCCCCGACCCCTTCCCGCGGGGGCGGCGCCAGCCCGTCGGCGGTCGCCCCGACGTCGTTGAGGCGCAGCAGGAACGGCCGCGCGGGCGTGTAGCGGACGGCGGTGACCGAGCACGGGTCGACCTGGATGCGCTGGAACAGGTCCAGGTGCATGCCCAGGGCGTCGGCGGCGACCGCCTTGATCACGTCGCCGTGGGCGCAGACCAGATAGCGGGGGTGGCCGGTGTCGGAGGCGGCGGCCAGGCGCGCGTTCCAGTCGCGTACGGCCCCCACCGTGCGGGCCGAGACCTGGGCGAGGGACTCCCCGCCGGGGAACCGGGCCGCCGAGGGGTGCTGCTGGACGACGGACCACTCGGGCTCGTCCTTCAGCTCCTCCAGGGTCCGCCCGGTCCAGGTGCCGTAGTCGCATTCGCTGAAGCGCTCGTCCACCACGGGTTCGAGGCCCAGGGCGGCGGCGAGCGGCTCGGCGGTCCGGCGGCACCGCTCCAGCGGGCTGGTGACGATCGCGTCCAGGTGCAGCCCGGACAGGCGGCGGGCGGTGTCCTCGGCCTGGCGCCGACCGCGTTCGTCCAGGTCGATGCCGGGGCTGCGGCCTGCCAGGACGCTGCCGGTGACGGCGGTGAGGCCGTGGCGGAGCAGGACGAGGGTGGCGGAGGCGTTCGCTGGGGTGCCCATGGCCGTCCAGGGTAGTCCACGGTGCCAGGGCGCCCGCCGGGGCGGCCCGGCACCGGAGAAGTGCGGGAGAAGCGCGGCGGGAGGGCGGGGGCGGCCCTGCCGCCCCGGCTCGGGTCAGCCGGTGGGGACGCCCTCCTGGCCCTGCCCGGCGCCCTGCTGCTGCCCGGTGCCGTCCTGGCCGTCCTGCCCGCCGACGGTGCCCTCGCCCGCGCTGCCGCCGGTCCCGTCGGCGGCGCCGTCCTGGGCGGCGTCGCGCTCCTTCGGGTCGTAGACCTCGTTGGTCAGGGGGTTGACCGGGAGTCCGGTCTGCGGGTCGAGGGACACGTCCATCTGCAGCTCGGGGTCGTAGTGCAGCCCCGACTCGGGGTTGACCGGCAGCCCCACCTCGGGGTCGATCTCCCACCCGGTGGCCGGGTCGAGGCTCGGCGAGGGGGACGGCTCGGGCGAGGGCGACGGGGAGGGCTCCTCGCTCGGCTCCGGGGAGGCGTCGGCGACGATCTCGCCCTTGTCGTGCCGCTCCTCGGTGCCGCCCCGGGGGTCCAGGACGCCGAAGCTGACCAGCGTCAGCACCAGCACGCCCAGCCCGATGCGGTAGTAGACGAAGGGCATGAAGCTGTGGGTGGAGATGAACTTCATCAGCCACGCCACCACGACGTAGCCGACGACGCCCGCCACCACGGTGCCCACGGCGGTGGCCAGCCACCCGGCGTACTCGTTGCCGCCGATGTCGGTCATCTTGTACAGGCCCGAGGCGAACACCGCGGGCATGGCCAGCAGGAAGGAGAACTCGGCGGCGTCCTTGCGCTTGAAGCCCATGAGCATCCCGCCGGTGATGGTGCCGCCGGAGCGGGAGACGCCGGGGATGAGCGCCAGGCACTGGAAGAGGCCGAAGGTGACGCCGCGGGTGACGGTCAGGTCGGCCAGCACCCGGTGCTTGCGGGTGTAGCGGTCGGTGGCGCCGAGGATGACGCCGAACACGATCAGGGTGAGCGCGATCAGCCGCAGGTCCCGGAAGACCGTGTCGATCTGCTCCTCCAGCAGCAGCCCCAGCACGCCGATGGGCAGCGTGCCGATGATGACGTACCAGCCCATCCGGGCGTTGATGTCGCGGCGCAGCTCCTTGTCGAACAGGGAGCGCGTCCAGGTGGACAGGATCGCCCAGATCCGGTTGCGGAAGTAGATCAGCACCGCGAGCTCGGTGCCGATCTGGCTGACCGCGGTGAACGCCGCCCCCGGGTCCGGCCACCCGAAGAACGCGGAGATCACCCGCAGGTGCCCGCTGGAGGAGATCGGCAGCATTTCGGTCAGCCCTTGGACGAGTCCAAGGATGATGGCCTCGATGATGGACACGGCGGGCTCGGCTCCAGTCGGCAGGTTCGGCGAAGAGCCGCGGCGGGGGTTCGCGGCTGGGGGCTGGGCGGTCCGCCGCCGCGGGGGGCGGGGCCGGTCGGCCCCGTCGGCCTCCCGGCCGCCTCGTCCGGCGGCGACTGGGGCAGCTTACTACCCCGTTCCGCCCGCGCGAGCAGGGCCCGCGCGGGCCCCGGCCGTTCCGGTCGGGCCACCGGGTCCTTCCGGCCGGACCGCCGCATCCCGCCCGAACTGGGGTTCTCCCGGCGGGCCTCGGCCGCCCGCCCGCCGACCGGGTAACCTCGCACGCCATGGAACAGCGACAGGCGGGCGGCTCGGGGCTGTGGGTGTCGTCCACCGCTCTGGGGACCATGACCTGGGGCAACGACACCGACCAGGCGGAGTCCTCGGATCTGCTGACCGCCTTCGTCGATGCCGGGGGGACGCTGGTCGACACCGCCGACGTGTACAACGGCGGCGAGGGGGAGCGCATCCTGGGGCGCCTGCTCAACGGGGTGGTGCGGCGCAGCGATGTGATCATCGCCACCAAGACGGGGCACGCCACCGACGGCCACCGGCCGGTGGACACCTCCCGGCGGCACCTGCTGGCCTCGCTGGAGGCATCGCTGCGGCGGCTGCAGACCGACCACGTGGACCTGTGGCAGCTGCACGCCCACGACCCGGCCACCCCGATCGAGGAGACGCTGTCGGCGCTGGACGCGGCGGTGGAGTCGGGCAAGGCCCGCTACGTGGGCGTGGGCAACACGACGGCGTGGCAGTTCGCCGCCTACGCGGCCTGGCAGCGCGCGGGGGCCTCCGGGCGCAACCCGGTGGTGACGGCGGCGGCCGAGTACTCGCTGCTGTGCCGGGAGCCCGAGCGCGACCTGCTTCCGGCGGCCGCGGCGCTGGGGGCCGGGGTGATCGCCTGGGCGTCGCTGGGGCGCGGGGTGCTGAGCGGCAAGTACCGGCGGGGCGTCCCGCAGGGCTCGCGCGCCTCCCGGCCGCAGATGGCGCCGTACGTGGAGCCCTACCTGGGCGAGCCCAGCCGCCGGGTGGTGGAGTCGGTGTGCACGGCGGCCGAGGGGCTGGGCGTGTCGCCGCTGGCGGTGGCGCTGAGCTGGGTGCGCGACCGGCCGGGGGTGGTGTCGGTGGCCATCGGTCCGCGCACGGCGGCCCAGCTCGACGAGGTCCTCGGGAGCGACGACGTGCACCTGCCGGAAGAGATCCGCGAGGCGCTGGACGACGCGTCCCGGAAGCGGTGAGCTCCCACGTGCGGGACCGCCGTCCTCGGGGAGGCCGGGGCGGCCTCCGCTGACGCGGTGCGGTTTTCGGCGGTCATGGCCGCCATGGGTGGTCGACTGAAGGCCGAACCGCCCCCAGGCAGGGCACCGCTCGGGGAACCGGCGCAGAGGGAGGGCCTTCAGACCGCGCGGCACGGGGGTCGCACGGGCGGGTGAGCGGGGCGTCCCGGCCCCCCACGGCTCCCGGGCCTCTGTCGGGACGTCGGGTTCGGGGGACGCGCGGACGGGCGGCGCAGCGCCCCGGAGCCCTGGCCGGCGATCCTGTCGACGTCCGCCCGGCGTCCTCCGCGTCCTCCGCATCCCTCCGAGACCGGCACGGCCGATCCGCGCCGACCCCCACGGCGACCGGGATGAGACCGTCCTCCCCGGGACCGCCGGAGCCCGGCCCCCCGCAGTCCACCGGTCGGCGGCGTCCGGGACGCCGTCGTCGGCGTTCCTCGCTAGGCTGCTCTCTCGTCGACCGCCCCGTGGAGAGGACGCTTCCCGCATGTCAGACGCCCCCGAGCGCACCGCCGCCGTGCTGGCGGGGATGGGCGCACCGGAGTCCCTGGCCGGGCCGCTGGTCGGTGCCCTGGGCCCCGGCGCCGCCGAAGAGCTCGCCGCGGACCCCTGGCGGCTGCTGGCCCTGCCCGCGGTCACGCCCGAGCAGGCCGACTTCTGCGCCCGCCGGGCCCTGGGCGAGGCCGCCGCCCCCGACGACCCCCGGCGCGGCCGCGCCCTGGTCGGGCGGGCGCTGGCCGCCGCGGTCCGGGAGGGCTCCACGGCCGTGGACGAGCGCGAGCTGGGCCGGGCCCTGCGCGGCATGCGCGTCGCCGACCCCCGCCCGGCGGTCGAGGCGGCGCTGGACGACGGCTCGGCCATGGTGTTCGAGGTCTTCCCCGAGGACGCCGACGACGGGTTCGAGGACGGCGAGGCGCCGGAGATGCCCGACCCCGACCGCTTCCTCGCCCCCACCCGTGTGGGCCTGGCCGAGCAGGAGCTGGGCGAGGGGCTGGCGCGGCTGATCGGCACCAGCGAGCCCATCATGGACCCGGCGACCGCCTCGGAGACCGCCGAGGCCGCCGCCGAGCGGATCGGCGAGGAGGTCGGGCCCCAGACCTCCGCGGCGGCGATCGCCGCGATCATGCGCGGGGTGACGGTGCTGCGGCACGGCCCCGCGGCGGGCGCGGCGGTGCGCCACACCCTGGCGTGCCTGGCCGCGGCGGCCGAGGACAGCGGGGTGGGGCTGGCCGTCGCCTCCCCCACCGCGCAGTCGGCGGCGGTCCTCGACGGCCTGCTGGGCGGCGCCCTGGCCGCCGCCGCGCCGAGCGCCGCTCCCGGGCCGGGCGCCGTTCCCGGGCCGGGCGCCGTCTCCGGACCCGACGTGCGGGCGGCGGGCGGCGGCGATGCCGGGCACGGCGCCGAGGAGGACGGGGAGGCCGCCGGGGCGGCCCCCTCCCCCGTCGTCGCCGCCGGAGCGGTCCCGCTCGGGCGGCTGCTGGAGGCCGGCGGCCCCGTGCCCGCCGGGATCGTCGTGGTCTCCGACGCCATGGCGCTGGACGTGGAGCGGGCGGCCGCACTGGTCGAGGCCTGCGAGGACGGCACCCACCTGGTGCTGCTGGCCGACCCGGCGGAGGCGCCGTCGGCCCGCCCCGGCCACGTGGTGCGGGACGTGGCCGAGTCGCGGATGGCCGCCGTGGCCGACCTGCCCGACGCGCCCTCCCCCGGGCCGCTCGGGGAGCTGGCCGCCGCCGTCGCCGGGGGCGACCTGGCCCGGGTGGAGGCACCGGACCGGGAGGTCGTGCTGGTGCCCGCGTCGTCGGGCGCCGAGGCGGCGCACCGGGCGGTGCAGCTCGTGGGCGACTCGATCCCCCGGGCGCTGGGCATCCCGGCCGAGCAGGTGCAGATCGTGGCCGCCACGCGCGGCGGCGAGGCGGGGGCCGACGCGCTCAACCGGGCCTGCAAGGAGCGCTTCAACCCCGGCCCGGGCGCGCTCGGCGGGCTGGACGCGGGCGACAGGGTGCTGCTGTCGGGCGGGGGCCCCGGCTACTCCGCGGGCGACGTGGGGTACCTGCGCACCGGCCCGGAGGGCGATGCCCGCCCGTTCGTGGAACTCGCGGGCGGCGGTGCGCCCGTGCCCGTGGACCCGGCGCACCTGCGGCCGGGCTGGGCGGTGACGGTGGCCGCCGCGCACGGCTCGCGCTGGCCCGGGGCGGTGGCGGTGTTCGGCCCGGAGACGCGGGGGTCGCGCCCGCAGGTCTACACGGCCCTGACCCGGGGGGTGCGCCACGTGTCCATCGTGCACGCGGCGGGCCCGGAGCTGGCCGAGGCCGTGAAGGAGAAGACGTCCCTGCCCCGCACGACCCGCCTGCGCGACGTCATCCGGGAGGGGTGAGGGCCCTCAGCTGCCCGGGTCGGTCGGGAGCTTCGATGTATCCAGGCGTAGGTCACCGACCGGCGTTGCCAAGATGACCTCGCCGCCGTATCCGCATCGCCCTCGGTCCGTGTACCGCCCTGCTTCAGGGGTACTCAACCAGGTGCACTGCGCTTCATAGGGGTCAAGAATGACATAGAAGGGGATTCCCGCATTAGCGTAGAACTCCGCCTTCACATCATAATCACGAAGAATACTCCCTGGAGAGATCACCTCAACGACGACCTCGAAAAGTTCCGGGGAGTATTTACTCAGATTCTTGACCTCCTCCTCTTTGGGAAGGATCGCCAGGTCCGGGCAGAGCTCGGTGTCCGCCTCCGTAAACTCTGAACCGACATCACTGATGAAGCCCCACTCAACTCCGACCTGCTCTTCGAACGCGTTCCATACGCGCCGGATCGTCGAATTGTGCACGGGCCTCACCGGACTCATCATGATGTGCCCCCGGAGGATCTCCACTTTGTAGCCCTTGACCTCATCACCGAAGCGACGCAAAGTGGAGTGGGCCTGCTCAAGCACCGTGGTCATCTCCGCCTCCTTCGGCCGCCTCCAGCGTATCCCTGCCCACAGGGGGCCGCCACCGCTCTGTTCGCGCTCGGGCCGCGGCATCGGACTCGTCGAAGGCCGGCCAGGCGAACCGCGATCCTCGCGCCCCGACACAGAGGACGTGCCCGCCTTCCGCTCACGCCAGCAGGCCGTACCGCTTCGCCTGCGTCACGGCCTCTATGCGGGTGTGCGCCTCCAGCCTGCGCATCGCGGTGCGCAGGTAGGCCTTGACCGTCTCCGGGCGCAGCCCGAGGCGCCGCGCGGCGTCGGCGTTGGTGCACCCGTCGGCCACACACGCCAGCACGTCGACCTCCCTCGGGGCCAGGCGCGGGGCGTCCGGTCGGGTCCGGGCCGCCGCCGCGGTGTCCATACGGGCGCACACCTCCAGCAGCCGGTCCCGCATCTCCACGTCGTCCACGTCGGCGGCCAGCGACCGCAGCTCGGCGTTGAGCGCCCGCACCTCCGCCCACCGGGGCGACCCCGGGCCGGGCTCGTCGGCGGCCGCCCGCGCGCGCTCGGCCTCGGCGGCGCGGCGGCGCGCCTCGTCCCGGACGGCGATGCGCTGGCCCGCCTCGCGCGCGGCCTCCTCGAAGGCGGCCACCGTGCGGTCGCCCAGCGTCAGCGACCGGCGCAGCCCGCCCAGCAGCACGCCGCGGGTACGGCCGCCCACCACGATCGGGGTCGCCACCAGTGCCTTGAGGCCCTCGGCGCGCACCGCCGCGTCGTAGTCGTGGCTGATCTGCTCGGCGTGCAGGTAGTCGGGGACCCACAGCGGGCGGCGCATCGCCGCCGCCTTGCCTCCCAGCCCGCGTCCGGGCTGTACGACCAGCCCGCGGATCGCGTCGGTCCCGGCGCCGAACAGCTCGGTGTAGTGGACGCGCTGGTTGGCCCGCGCCGCTCCCCCGAACACCACCGGAAGGCCGCTGGCGCGGCGCAGTCCGGGCAGGGCGGAGCCGATCTCGGCGGTGGCGTCGCGGTCGGTGTGAGACCTCATGGCGTGCTCCAAGGGGTGCCGTCCCCGGGTCCGTCCAGGGGCCGTCGTCCTTCGAGAGGTGGGTCACATGCAACACGATCGCGCGCCGGTGCGCAAAGGCCCGCCGAGCCGACCCGTCGGCATACCGCCTCCGGCATACCCCCGTTCGGGGGTAATGAGACCTGCCTCACATGCACCACCATCGTGGCGGTCGGCCGCGGATCCACGTGGCGCGGCGAACGCGTTGGAGGAGCGGAGCATGTCGAAGTCCTACGCCTGCGGGGTGTCGCAGACCCCCCTGCTGGGCGACACCATCGGGGAGAACCTCGACCGCGCGGTCGCCGCCCACCCCGACCGGGAGGCGGTCGTCGACGTCGCCCAGGGCCTGCGGTGGACCTACGCCGAGTTCGGCGCCCAGGTGGACCGTGCCGCCCGCGCCCTGATGGCCGCCGGGGTGGCCGTGGGAGAGCGGGTGGGCATCTGGTCGCCCAACCGCGCCGAGTGGACCCTGGTGCAGTACGCCACCGCCAAGATCGGCGCGGTACTGGTCAACATCAACCCCGCCTACCGGCGCAGCGAACTGGAGTTCGTGCTGCGCCAGGCGGGCGTGCGCATGCTCGTGTCGGCCCAGGAGCACAAGGGCAGCGACTACAGGGCCATGGCCGAGGAGGCCCGCCCCCTGGCGCCCTCGCTGCGCGAACTCGTCTTCTTCGACGACCCCGCATGGGACGAGCTGCTGGCCGGGGCCGACTACGTGGCCCCGCAGGAGCTGGTGGAGCGCGCCGCCGGGCTGTCCGCCGACGACCCGATCAACATCCAGTACACCTCGGGCACCACCGGGTTCCCCAAGGGCGCGACGCTCTCCCACCACAACATCGTCAACAACGGCTACTTCGTCGGCGAGCTGCTGGGCTACACCGAGCACGACCGGATCTGCCTGCCGGTGCCCTTCTACCACTGCTTCGGCATGGTCATGGGCAACCTGGCGGCGACCAGCCACGGGGCCTGCACGATCATCCCGGCCCCGGCGTTCGACCCGGCGGCGACGCTGTCGGCGGTCGCGGCCGAGCGCGCCACCTCGCTGTACGGGGTGCCCACCATGTTCGTCGCCGAGCTGGGCCACCCCGGCTTCGCCGAATACGACCTGTCGAGCCTGCGCACCGGCATCATGGCCGGGTCGCCCTGCCCGGTGGAGATCATGAAGCGGGTGGTGGCGGAGATGCACATGTCCGAGGTGGCCATCTGCTACGGCATGACCGAGACCTCGCCGGTGTCCACCCAGACCCGGGTCGACGACGACCTGGAGCGCCGCACCGGGACGGTCGGCCGGGTGGTGCCGCACGTGGAGGTCAAGGTGGAGGACCCGGCCACCGGCACCGTGCTGCCCCGCGGCGAGGCCGGGGAGCTGTGCACCCGCGGCTACTCGGTGATGCTGGGGTACTGGGACGAGCCCGAGCGCACCGCCGAGGTGATCGACGCGGCCCGGTGGATGCACACCGGCGACCTGGCGGTGATGCGCGAGGACGGATACGTGTCCGTCGTCGGGCGGATCAAGGACATGGTGATCCGCGGTGGGGAGAACGTGTACCCGCGCGAGATCGAGGAGTTCCTGCACACCCACCCCAAGGTGGCCGATGTGCAGGTGGTGGGCGTCCCCGACGCCAAGTACGGCGAGGAGCTGGCGGCCTGCGTGCTTCCGGCCGACCCCGCCGACCCGCCCACGCGGGAGGAGATCGCCGCCTTCTGCAAGGGGCGGCTGGCCCACTACAAGATCCCGCGCTACGTGCGGGCCGTGGAGTCCTTCCCCATGACCGTCAGCGGCAAGGTCCGCAAGGTCGAGCTCCGCGAGTGGGCCGCCCGGGAACTGGGGCTCGCCTGACCGGCCGTGGCGCGGCCGCCCCCCGCTTTCCGCACGGGGGCGGGGCGGCCCCGCCACGGTCAGCGCCGCCTCAGACCCGGTCCACGAACCCGCCGTCGACCACCAGGTTGGCGCCGGAGGTGAAGGACGAGGCCGGGCTCGCCAGGAACGCCACGGCGCGCGCCACCTCCTCGGGGGCGCCCAGGCGCCCCATCGGGATCGCGTCGCGGACGGCCTCGTAGAACGGGGGGTCGTTCTCCTTGCGCCGCGCCCAGCTCCCGCCGGGGAACTCGACCGGCCCCGGGGAGACCGTGTTCACCCGGATGCCCTCGGGGGGCAGGGTGCGCGCGAGCGCGGCGGCGTGGTGGTTGAGGGCCGCCTTCAGGGCGCCGTAGGCGCGCGGGCCCGACGGCGGGCCGCTGTGCAGGGCCGAGGTGGTGGACACCAGCACCACCGACCCGCCGCGTTCGGAGGCGGCCAGGTGCGGCCGGGCGTGCTCGGCCATGGTCACGAACGGCATCACGTCGGTGGCGAAGCCCGCCTCCCATCCGGCCGAGCCGCCCGCCGAGACGTTGGACACGAGCACGTCGATGCCGCCGAGCCCGTCGGCGGCCCGGTCCAGGAAGGCGCGCAGGGCCTCGGGGTCGGCCACGTCGAGCGCGCCCTCGACCACGGTGGCGCCGGTGGCGCGCAGCTCTTCGGCGGCCTCGGCCAGCGGCCCGGCCGAGCGCGCGCACACCGCCAGGTCGGCGCCCTCCTCGGCGAGGACCCGCGCGATGGCGCGGCCGATGCCCCGGCTGGCGCCGGTCACCACGGCGCGGGCGCCCTTGAGTCCCAGATCCATGTGTCCTCTCCTCGTCCCCTCGTTCCCCTTCGTTCCGCGGCGCCGTCGGGGCCGCGAAAGCGGCGGTGGGCGCCCCTCCGCAGAGGGGCGCCCACCGCGTGGACGTCCGCCGCCTCCCAGGCTACGCCGGAGCGCGTGCCCGGCCCGGCGCGCCGGGCCGTGTCCGCCGGTGTCAGGCCCCGGTGGAGTGGAACCCGCCGTCGACGTGCACGATCTCGCCGGTGGTGGCGGGGAACCAGTCCGACAGCAGGCCCACCACGGCGCGGGCGGCCGGCTCGGGGTCGGTGGTGTCCCAGCCCAGCGGGGCGCGCTCGGGCCAGTGCGCGGCCAGCTCGTCGAAGCCGGGGATGCTGCGCGCGGCCATGGTGCGCAGCGGCCCGGCCGAGACCAGGTTCACCCGCACGTTGTGCTCGCCCAGGTAGCGGGCCAGGTAGCGGGCGGTGGAGGTGAGCGCCGACTTGGCCACGCCCATCCAGTCGTAGATGGGGTAGGACACGCTGTTGTCGAAGTCCATGGCCACGACGGACCCGCCGTCCTTCATCAGGGGCAGCACCGCGGTGGTGAGCGCCTTGAGGGAGAAGGCGGAGGTGTGCATGGCGTTGGCCACGTCCTCCCACGGGGTGTTGAGGAAGTTGCCGCCCAGGCCGGACTGCGGGGTGAAGCCGATGGCGTGCACGACGCCGTCGAGCCCGTCCACGTGCCCGCGCACCCGGTCGGCGAGGCTGGCCAGGTGCTCCTCGTCGGTGACGTCGAGTTCGAGCACCGGCGGCGCGTCGGGCAGGCGCTGGGCGATGCGCTCGACCAGGCTCAGCCGGCCGTAGCCGGTGAGTACGACGGTGGCGCCCTGCTCCTGGCACAGCCGGGCGACGTGGTAGGCGATCGAGGAGTCCGTGATCACCCCGGTGACCAGGATGCGCTTGCCTTCGAGAATTCCCATGAGAGTCCTTGTCAGGTGTTCGTGCGTGCGGCCGGGGAGGGCGGCTAGTGGCCCATGCCCAGGCCGCCGTCGACCGGGATGACCGCACCGGTGATGTAGGCGGCGTCCTCGGAGGCCAGGAAGCGGACGGCCTTGGCGATCTCCTCGGTGGTGCCGTAGCGGCCCAGCGGCACGCTCTTCTTGATCTCGGCCTGGCGGTCCTCGGGCAGGGCCGCGGTCATGTCGGTCTCGATGAACCCGGGGGCGACCACGTTGACGGTGATGTTGCGGGAGCCGAGCTCGCGGGCCAGGGAGCGGCCGAAGCCGATGAGGCCGGCCTTGGAGGCGGCGTAGTTGGCCTGCCCGCCCGAGCCGAGCATCCCCACCACCGAGGAGATGAGGACGATCCGGCCGGTGCGCTTGCGCATCATCCCGCGCACGGCGCGCTTGGCGACGCGGAACGTGCCGGTCAGGTTGGTCTCCAGGACCGATGAGAAGTCGTCCTCGCTCATCAGTGCGAGGAGCTGGTCCTTGGTGATGCCGGCGTTGGCCACCAGCACCTCGACCGGGCCCTGCTCCTCCTCGACGCGCTTGAAGGCGGAGTCGACCTGGGCGGTGTCGGTGATGTCGCAGGGGACGCCGAGCAGCCCTTCCGGCGGCTCACCGGACCGGTAGGTCACGGCGACGTCGTCCCCGGCGGCGGCGAGTTCACGGGCGATGGCCAGGCCGATCCCCCGGCTGCCGCCGGTGACCAGTGCCGAGCGGGACATGTAAGGGCACCTCCGTACGCGCTGCTGAGCGCGGTAAGACCATGTCAGAACGGACAGCAGAGTATCGAGCTACCGCCCGGTATATGAACCGCGGCCGCCGCCGGGGCCCCGGGGCCCGTTCCGGCCCGGCCCCGGGGCGGGTAGCGGGCGTCCCCGCGGCGTCGCCGCAGCGGAGAGCGGGTATGGGGGGACTGGCGCGCGCACCGGTGCCGGCCACCGGTCGGAGCCTGGAGTTCCCCGGGAGGACCACCATGACGACCGTCACGACCGCCGCCCCCGTCGACTTCGCCCGCTACGGCGACTACGGAGGCTCCATGACCTCCCCGAAGGGCGCCGCGTTCGAGCGCCCTGCCTACCGCTTCGGCGGCCGGATCGGCTCCGAGCGCTTCCCCGCCGAGGCGGGGCGCTACCGCCTGTACGTCTCCTACGCGTGCCCGTGGGCGCACCGGACGCTCATCGTGCGCGCGCTCAAGGGCCTGGAGGACGCGGTCTCGGTCGCCGTCGTCGATCCGGTCCGGGACGGCCGGGGGTGGGCGTTCCGCGAGGGCCCGGGGCACGGCCCGGACACCGTCGGGCACTTCGCGCTGCTGCGCGACCTGTACGAGGGCACCGAGCCCGGGTACGACGGGCACGTGTCGGTGCCGGTGCTGTGGGACACCGACACCCGGCGCATCGTCTCCAACCGGTTCGACGAGATCACGCTGGACCTGAACGCCTGCTTCAACGCCTGGGCGAAGAACCGCGTCGACCTGTACCCGGCGGACCTGCGCGAGGAGATCGACGCGCTCGACCGCCACCTGTACGCCGCCGTGAACAACGGGGTGTACAAGTGCGGCTTCGCCCCCTCCCAGGAGGCCTACGACGAGGCGGTGGCGGCGCTCTTCGAGGCACTCGACGGCCTGGAGGAGAGGCTGGCCGACCGGCGCTACCTGGCCGGGGACCGGCTCACCGTGGCGGACGTGCGGCTGTGGCCGACGCTGGCGCGCTTCGACACCGTCTACGGCACCCACTTCAAGGCCAACCTGCGGCGGCTGCAGGACTACCCGAACCTGTGGGGGTACGCGCGGGACCTGTACGCCGACCCCGCGTTCGGCTCCACCACCGACTTCGGCCACATCCGGCGGCACTACTACATCACCCACGGGGCGCTGAACCCGCGCCGGATCGTGCCCGCGGGGCCGCTGCCCGACTTCGCCGCCCAGCACGACCGCGCCCGCCTGGGCGGGGCCGAGGGGGCCGGGGCGGGGCCGCGGGTGGTCAGCCCGCGCCCAGGCGCTTGAGCCCGGCGGCGACCAGGCCGGGCACGGCCTCGCCGATGTGCGCGAAGTCCCCCCCGACGGTCTTGCCCTGGGTGAAGCGGTAGTGGATGCCCTCCAGGATCACCGCCAGCTTGAAGAAGGCGAAGGAGACGTACCAGTCGAAGTCGGACAGGTCCCGCCCGGAGCGCTCGGCGTACCGGGCCACCAGCTCGTCCACGGCGGGGAAGCCCTCGGCGGCCGCGGCGTCGCCCACACCCGGCACCGAGGGCACCTCGGCCCCGCTGTAGACGGCGATCAGCGCCAGGTCGGTCAGCGGGTCGCCGAGGGTGGACATCTCCCAGTCCAGCACGGCGGTGATGCAATCGGCGCCGCCCTCGGAGGCGACCAGGACGTTGTCCAGCCGGTAGTCGCCGTGCACCACGGCGGGGGCGGGCGAGGCGGGGATGCGGGCGGCCAGGCCCGCGCGCAGCTCGTCGGCGCCGGGCAGGTCGCGGCTGCGGGAGGCGTCGAGCTGCTTGCCCCAGCGGCGGACCTGGCGCTCGAGGAACCCGTCGGGGCGGCCGAAGTCCTCCAGGCCCACCTCGGCGGGGTCGACGGCGTGCAGGGCCACGAGGGTGTCGACCAGGTCGAGCACGACGGCACGGGTGCGATCGGGGCCGAGGGCGGTGAGCTGGTCGGCCGTGCGGTAGGGGGTGCCCTCCACGTACTCCATGACGTAGAAGGGCGCGCCGAGCACGTCGGTGTCGGTGCACAGCAGCTCGGTGCGCGGGACCGGCACGGGGGTGGGGGCCAGGGCGCTGACCACGCGGTGCTCGCGGGCCATGTCGTGGGCGGTGGGCAGGACGTGGCCGAGTGGGGGGCGGCGCACGACGAACCGGCGGGTGCCGTCGGAGACCTCGTAGGTGAGGTTGGAGCGGCCCCCGGCGATGAGCCGCGCGGTCAGCGGGCCGGCCGCCAGGCCCGGACGCTCGGCGTCCAGGTGCGCCCGGAGGCGTTCGGGGTCCAGTCCAGGTGGGGGCGTGCCGCGGTCGTCCACGCGTGCTCCTCGCTCGGGGTGGTCGGGGGTGGGCGGTCGGCGAACCAACATACCACTTGGTCTGTGACCCGGGCCGCTCCCCCGCCGCCTCCCCCTGCCCGTCCGTCCCACCCGCCCCGAACCGCCGGAGAAGGATTGCGTTCGGAGCGCCGATCGTGAAGGTTTCCTCCTATCCCCCTCACGCGGGGAGACCCGAGGGCGCGCCCCGCCCGGCGGGCGCCGGGACGCGGGCGCGGCGCACGGCGTCACACGCGGCGTGTGGTCAATTGACTACACTCTGCACATAACGTTGAGCGGAAGGAGCCCCCCTTGGCCCGCCCCGACCGGACCGAGCGCCCGTCGCCCCGCGACGCGGACGCGGCCCGCATCCCCCGATCCCCCCGAACCGCCGCCCTGTGCGGCACCCTCGCCGCCCTCCTGGCCGTCCCGCTCCTGGCCGCGCCGCCGGCATCGGCCGCCCCCGGCCCGCCCGAGGGCGGATGCGCGCCGGGGGCCGACGCACCGCCCAAGCGACAGATGCGCGCCGAATGGATCGCCAGCGTCGTCAACATCGACTGGCCCAGCGAGCAAGGGCTCAGCCCGGACGAGCAGCGCCGGGAGCTGGACGCCCTCTACGACCGGGCGCAGGCCGACGGCCTCAACGCGGTCTTCGTGCAGATCCGCCCCACCGCCGACGCGTTCTGGCCCTCCCCGCACGAGCCGTGGTCCGAATGGCTCACCGGGGAGCAGGGGCGCGACCCCGGATACGACCCGCTGGCCTACGCCGTGGAGGAGGCGCACGAGCGCAACCTGGAGTTCCACGGCTGGTTCAACCCCTACCGGGTGGCCATGCACGACGACCCCGAGCGGCTGACCGGGGACCACCCGGCGCGGGAGAACCCCGACTGGGTCTTCTCCTACGGCGGACGGCTCTACTACGACCCGGGCGTGCCCGAGGTCCGGGAGTTCGTGGTCGAGGCGATGATGGACGCCGTCGAGAACTACGACCTGGACGGCGTGCACTTCGACGACTACTTCTACCCCTACCCCTCCGGCGGGCAGGAGCTCCCCGACGCCGACACCTTCGCCGAGCACGGGCGCGGCTTCGACGACATCGAGGACTGGCGGCGGGACAACGTCGACCTGCTGGTCGAGGAGATGGACGAGGCCGTGCACGCGGCCAAGCCGCACGTGAAGTTCGGCATCAGCCCGTTCGGGATCTGGCGGAACGCCTCCAGCGACCCCGAGGGCTCGGACACCTCCGGGTTCGAGTCCTACAGCGGTATCTACGCCGACAGCCGCACATGGGTTCGCGAGGGGTGGGTGGACTACATCAACCCGCAGGTGTACTGGGAGATCGGGCTGCCGGTGGCCGACTACGCGGTCCTGGTTCCGTGGTGGGCCGAGACGGTCGAGGGCACCGGCGTGCACCTGTACATCGGGCAGGCCGCCTACAAGGCGGGCAACGACGGCGCGTGGTCCGACCCGCGGGAGCTCTCCCGGCACCTGGACCTGAACCGGGAGCACCCCGAGGTGCTGGGCGACGTGTACTTCAGCGCGACGTCGCTGCGGACCAACGCGCGCGCGGCGATGGACCGGGCGGTCGAGGACCACTACGGGAACCCGGCGCTGGTGCCCGTCAAGGACGACCTGGGCGGGCGCGCCCCGTGGCGGCCGCACGTGGTGGACGCGGAGACCGGTGGGGACGGCACCGAGCTGAGGATCCGGCCGCACTGGCACTCCTCTCCGGCCTACTACGCCGTGTACGGATTCGACGGGAAGCCGAACCCGCACGACCGGTGGTGCGGACTCAAGGACCCGAGGAACATGATCGGCACCGTGCGGGCGTCCGGCGACGGGGAGACGGTGTTCACCGCTCCGGACGACGGCGGCGACCGGACCTACTATGTGACGGCGCTGGACCGCCTGCACCACGAGAGCCGCCCGGCGCTGCGGTACGTGCACTGATCAGGCCGTACGAGCCCGTCATGGCGGCGGGGACCCGGGAGCCCTCCTCGCAGGGCCCCGGGTCCTCCCGCCCCCGCCCCCGGTGAGGGATCCCACCGAAGAGACCGACCGGTAACAGTCCAACCGGTCTATTGTGTTCCCAAGCCTTCCCAAGGCCCACCAGCCCGTCGGACCACCCGGTCCGCGCCCCCGACAGAAAGGCCGTGCCGTGGCCGTGCGTACCCGCGGCGGTCGGGCCAAGCCGACCGCGACCGCGCCCGACACCGCGCTGATCGCCGCCGCCTCACCCGACAACCCGGTCCCNGGGCGGTGCCCCCCCGCCTGTTCGCCGACAAGGGCTTCGACCGCACCTCCGTGCAGGAGATCGTGGAGACCGCCCGGGTCACCAAGGGCGCCATGTACCACTACTTCGACTCCAAGGACGACCTGCTGGCGGAGGTCTACGCCCGCGTCCTGCGCATGCAGATGGAGCGCCTGGAGGCCATCGCCGCCGAGGGCGGCCCGGTGGCCGAGCGGGTCCGGCGCGCGGCGGCCGACGTCGTGGTGACCACCATCGCCAACCTGGACGACGCGACGATCTTCTTCCGGTCCCTGCACCAGCTCAGCGAGGGCAAGCAGCGCGAGGTGCGGTCCCAGCGCCGCACCTACCACGAGGTGTTCCGCTCCCTGATCACCGAGGGCCAGCGGGAGGGCGTGTTCACCGACCGGGTGCCCGCCGACATCGTGGTCGACTTCTACTTCGGGTCGGTGCACCACCTGAGCACCTGGTACCGCCCCGACGGCGAACTGGCCCCCACCGAGATCGGCGACCACTACGCCGACCTGCTCCTGAGCGCCCTGCGCCCGGACGGCCCGGGCCCGGCGGCGGTNCGGGGGGGGGGGGGGGGCCCCCCTGCCGCAGCCGTGACCGGCGGTTCCACGGCCCGGCCGCCCCGGGCCGCGGAACACGCGGTCCGGGGCGGCACGGAAGCGCCGCCCCGGCCCTGGCGCGGGGGCCTGTTCGGACACCGGCCGCCCCCGGGCCCGTTCACCCTTCGGCGCCCGCCTCCTCACGGGCGCTGCGGCCGCGGACCAGCAGGCCGACCGAGAGCAGGGCCACCAGGCCCAGCGCGATGAGGTAGGCCGACACCGCCATCGACGTGCCCGCCACGCTGAGCAGCGCCACCATCGCGAACGGGGCGAAGCCGCCGCCGACCACCGAGGCGATCTGGTATCCGAGCGAGGCGCCGGTGTAGCGCACCTCGGCCGAGAACAGCTCGGCGAACAGGGCGGCCTGCGGGGCGTACATGATGCTCAGGAAGACCCCGGCGACGAACATCCCGACGGCCATGAACAGGATGTCGCCGGTGTCGACGAGGAGGAACAGCGGCACCGCCCACAGGCAGAGGCCGACGATCCCGAACGTGTAGACGCGGATGCGCCCGATCCGGTCGGACACCGACGCGGCGATCGGCATCAACGGGAGCTGGAACAGGCTGAGCGCCAGGGCAACCGCGAGCACGTGCACCCGATCCATCCCGAGTTCACGGGTCGCGTAGTCCAGGATTCCGGTGATGAGGATGTAGAAGGTCGCCGAGTTGACCGCGAAACTGCCCCCGGCCAGGAGCACCGTGGCCTTGTGGGAGCGCAGGATGTCGCGCAGGGGCGAGCGCTGCCCGCTCCGTTCGGCGGCGGCGCGGCGGAAGTCGGGGGTCTCCTCGACGTTTCGGTGGATCAGCCAGGCCAGGACCAGGACGAAGACGCCGAGCAGGAACGGGATCCGCCACCCCCAGGCGGCGAAGGACTCCTCGCCGGTGGCGAAACTGACCGCGAAGTAGACGCCGTAGGCGGCGACGAGCCCGATCGGCACGCCCATCTGGACCAGGCTGCCGTAGAGGCCGCGGCGGCCCTCGGGGGCGTACTCGGTGGCGAGGAGGGCCGCGCCGCCCCACTGCATGCCCACGGCGATCCCCTGGACCAGGCGCAGTACCACCAGGGCCACGGGGGCGGCGATGCCGATGGCCTCGTGGGAGGGCAGCAGCCCGATGGCGGTGGTGGCGGCGCCCATCGCCACCAGCGCCCACACCAGGACCGGCTTGCGGCCGTAGGTGTCGCCCAGCTGGCCGCCGATGATCCCGCCCAGGGGGCGGGCGAGGAAGCCGACGGCGAAGGTGGCGAAGGACGCGAGCACCCCGGCGACCGGGCTGAACTCGGGGAAGAAGAGCGAGCCGAACACCAGGGCGGCGGCGACGCTGAAGACGAAGA
>NZ_ANBH01000123.1 GCF_000341185.1 Nocardiopsis chromatogenes YIM 90109 | reverse complement strand
GGGGAACGTCGATCCCGGGAGAGGCGGAGGGGGTCGGGGGGTCAGCGGACATTCCGGTCCTCCTCGGCAGGGGGATGGGACCCACCGGTGCCGGGGCGATGCGGGCCGCCCCGGCACCTGGCCCGACGATGGAACCGACCAGCCGGTATGTCAACGCCCCCTTCCCCGTTCGCGACCCGACCGTGACCTGAGGGAACACGAGGCACGGCCATCCGGAGCGTCCCGAACCGCGGCGAGGAAGGGGCAGCGGCCTTCTGCAGCACCGACGACGGCACGGCACGTGCGCGACCACAGGAAGGGGCGACACCGGGACGAGCGGGGCGGCTCCCCCGGCCCCGCCCGTGACCGGTGCCTGCGGTCCAGCCAAGGTGCACGGGGGCGCGGGCAGAGCACGCAAGCCGGCGGGCCCGGCTCCCATTTCAGGAGGTGGACTGCGCCCTTTCCCAGAGCTGCCCCGAATGAGGACGCACGACGTGGTCCGCCCCTGCCGCATCAATCAGTAGATTTGACTCCGAAGCACACAAAAGCCTCGGAGTCGACATGGCACATCCCCCTTACCCGCCGCCTCCTGCCTATAAGGTCTCCTCCCCGCCACCGAGGAGCGGATTCGCGGTGGCGGGCTTGGTCATCGGCATCGTCAATTTCATCGGCTGCTGCGCTCTGGTGATCACGCCGTTCATCGGTCTGTTCCTCGCCTGGGGCGGATTCCAACAGGTCCAGCGCGGAGAGCGGAGCGGTCGCAGGATCGCCATCGCCGGCCTGACCACGAACGCCGTCGCCGTCCCGCTCACCCTGCTCCTCCTGCTCGGGATGTTCCTCGATGAGGGACCGGCCGATGTCGAGACGCCGTCCTCGCCCTCACCGTCGGCCTCGGCCTCCCCATCCGCGTCACCGTCGCCGAGCGCGACGCCCTCGCCCTCCCCGGACGACGCCGACGAGGAGACGGACGAGGACGAGGCACCCACGGCACCGGAAACCGCTCAGGAAACGGAGGAGGAGGCGCCTGAACCCCCTCCTGAGCCCGAGCCCGAACCGGCCCCGGAGACCGAGGAGGAGCAGCCCGGCTCCGGCGGGTCCGGATCGGGCGGCGGCACGGACTCCGGCGGCGGATCCGAACAGGACCGCGTCCAGGGGGTCCACCCCGGGGCGTACTGCGATGAGCACTGGCAGTACGGCTACACCACGAACGGCACGCTGATGCAGTGCACCACGACCGCGACCGATGACCGCTTCCGCTGGCGTTCAGCGTGAGCACGCGCCAGCCCGCCCTAGGAATACGGGGCCGCCCCACTCAGGGGCGGCCCCATTCCGGCCGGGTGTTCTGTTTCGGGTTCATTGGAGGCTCGGAAGCAATGCCCCGCCCTCAGCGGGAGCCTCTTTCCGCTGGTAGAAGCCTGCCTCGAACTCGGCCCGGGCGGCCCGGTCGCGCAGCGTCTCGGGTCGGCGCCCGGCTGCTCGGCGACCCGGATGAGCGCTCCGGGGCGTGTGATCGGGTCCCGGCGGGCCCGGACCGCCATCCTCGTGGCGCGTTCGCGCAGCCCATCGGGGTACTCCCTCGGTGTCGGCATGTCTGTGACCCTTCCCGGGCTTGAGAGCCTCCCTCACACCCGGAACGAAACAAGCGGGTTGCCGGGGTGTGAGGAAGAAGGCGCCAACGGCACAAGCCGGGCGGCCGACAGTGCTGCCGGAGAGGCCGCCGACCTTTCATCGTCGCCGCTGCTCTTCCTCACGCTCCGCCGACTCCGTTACCCCGCCGGGGCCGGTGAGCGGGGTACCTGCTGTGCCGTTGCTGCTGATCAGGGTGGCCATCCACGCGCCGGGCGGCCGACGGCGCTGCCGTAGGAGTCGCCGACCTCCGTCGTCGGCGCCGCCTCCTCGCATCCGACGGTCAGGCCCCCAGGGGGGCGGTCGGCAGAGCGGTTGGGAACGACGGTCGCAGAGTGCTAGGACTGAACACTCAGGGAGACACCCCCACACTCGTCTCCCTCACCCCGCACCTACAAGGACCATGAAGCAGCCTCACCCCGCTCAGCCTGCGACGAATTCGCTCTCCTCGCCGCCGGTACCGGACGGGCGGCCCGTCCGGACCGTCGGCGTGCCCGACGGCGCCGTCCGCGTCCCGGCCCCCGGGCGGGCCCAGGGCCCAGGGCCGGAGCCGCCGGGCGGTCCGGCCGCGGCCGATGCGGCGGCGCCCGACGAGGAGCCTCCCCATCGGCCGCCCTCCGGGCGGTTGGCCGGTGTCGACCTCGCCCGCTACCTCGCCGTCGCGGGCATGCTCATCATCCACTTCGGCGTCCCGTTCCTGGCCCCGGACCGGCCGATCTCGGCGATCGTCTTCACCTACGCCTGGGGCCGCTCCACCATCCTGTTCGCCTTCCTGGCCGGGCTCTCCCTGGCGCTGGTGTCCGGGGGCTCCCGTCCGCACCGGGGGCGGCGCGCCCGCACCACCGCCGCCCGGGTGGCCGTGCGCGGCGCCTCCCTGCTGGCCATCGGCTGGCTCCTGCACGCGGTCATCACCGCCGGCCAGTCCAACCTGACGGTCATCATCACCTTCTACGGCCTGTACTTCCTGCTGGCCCTGCCGTTCCTGCGCCTGCCCGCCCGCTGGGCCGCCACCGCCGCCGCGGTCGCCCTGGCCGCCGGGCCGCAGCTCCGCTTCCTGCTGTGCCGGTCCAACGACACCGACGGCGCCATGGCCGCCTTCACCGATGCGTGGAACGCCTGGGACCCCACCCACGTCTTCCTCGGCCAGGGGGTGCTGGACCTGGGCGTCTACGGCTACTACCCCGCCCTCTCCTACCTGGGCGCGGTGCTGGCCGGGCTCGCGGTGGGCCGCCTCGACCTCGGCTCCCCGCTGGTGCGGCTGCGGCTGGCCCTCGGCGGGGCCCTGCTGGCCGCCGTCGCCTACCGCGTGTCCTGGCACGCCTGGTACAACTACGGCCTCTACGACGCGCTCGGCCCGCGCGAGGAGGTCGTCGGCTCGATCCCCACCGACGACGCCGGGTGGCTGCTCACCAGCATGCCGCACACCTCCACCAGCGTGGAGCTCGCCGGTGGCGTGGGCGTGGCCATGTGCGCCCTGGTCGGCTGCCTGTGGGCCGCCGAGCGCCTGCCCCGGCTGCTCGCCCCGTTCACCGCCGCGGGCACGATGGCGCTCACCGTGTACGCCATGCACACGCTGGCCATGGCCTGGCAGGCGTGGTTCCCCGACCACTTCGTCGGCCTGGCCGGGGCGATCGACGAGAACATGTCCGAGGTGTTCTTCGTCGCCTCGCTCATCGGCGCGTTCCTGTGGCGCAGGATGGTCGGGCGGGGCCCATTGGAGGCCGCCGTCTCAACGCTGGCCAAGGCGGTCGCCCCCGGCCCGAGGACAGGTGCCCACGCGCGGCCGAGGGAACGGCGGAGCGAAGGGGCCGGGGCAGGGGTGTGAGCGGACCTGCCCGCGGCGCCGGGTCCGGCCGACGCGGGCGACCTCTCTGCGGCCCTGACGGCCGCCCGTGACCGCCGTCGGAGGACGGCCGCAGGCGGTCGGGGCCGCCCCGGAACCGTAACGGCCGCGTGCCCCGGTCGGACGGAGATCGATGCCGCGCCCACGTCCGCCGGAGTGGTGTGGTCTCCGTCCGGCCAGGTCAGCCCGTCGGCCCCGGCGCCGGTCCGCCCTCGAAGCCCTGACCGGCGCCGGGGCGGCCGGGGGCCGTCCGCCCAAGGCGTTCGCACCGGGTGGACGTTCCACCACTCCAGCGGACGCGCCCCAAGCCCGCTTCAGGGGACGCCGAGCGCCACCGAAGGGCGCCCCGGTCCGGCGGGTCAGACCCACCCGGCGTCGTGCGCCAGGATGGCCGCCTGCACCCGGTTGGTCATCTCCATCTTCGCCAGGATGCGGCTGACGTGGGCCTTGACCGTCGCCTCGCGCATCCCCAGCTCCCTGCCCGCCTCGGCGTTGGACATGCCCCGGGCGATGGCCACCAGCACCTGCCTCTCCCGGTCGCTGAGCACCGACAGGCGCCGCTCGGCCTCGGTGGAGGCGGGCGCGGCGGGGGCCGCGAAGCGCTCCAGCATCCGCTTGGTCACGCTGGGCGCGAGCATCGCATTGCCCTCGTGCACGGTGCGCACCGCCCCGATGAGGTCGCGCGGCGGGGTGTCCTTGAGCAGGAACCCGACGGCCCCGGCGCGCAGCGCCTGATGCACGTACTCGTCGAGGTCGAAGGTGGTCAACAGCACCACCCGGGGCGGGGTGGGCAGGTTCGCCAGCTCGGCGGCGGCGGTGAGCCCGTCCACCCCGGGCATGCGGATGTCCAGCAGCATGACGTCGGGGGCGGACTCGCGGGCGACCTTGACCGCCTCGGCGCCGTCCGAGGCCTCGCCGACGACCTCGATGTCGTCGGCCGCCTCCAGGATCATCTTCAGCCCCGAGCGGACCAGCTGCTCGTCGTCGACCAGCACCGTGCGGATCATCGGCCGCCTTCCCCGTCACCACCTGCACACGCGGGCACCGCGCCCCGGCGCGCTCCCCCCTGCCACGCGCGACGCTAGCGCATCGCGGGGGCAGCGGCGGACGCCTGCGCCGCGCCCCGGAGGGCGGAGGATCCGGCACACCGGCCATGCGCCCCCTCATGCCTCAGCCCGATCACGCCGACCACGTCCGCTGGAACGGTGTGATCTCCCTCCGGCCGGGTCAGCGCGATCGTCGCGGCCCCGGGGCGGTCCTGCCACCGCGTCGGCGCCCTGACCGGCGCCCTGCCTGTCGGCGGTCGGCCTCCGGCCGCCCCTCGTGGCGGCCAGGACCGCCGTAGGCCACACCACGTGGACGGACGCCACCGTCATGGCCGCTGGAGTCGCCTGGTCTCCGCCCGACCATGCCGCCCCTCGAAACGCCCCCCGATGTACGGCGTTGGGCCGGAAGGCTCCACCACACCAGCAGCACACCCCCTCCTCAGCCGTGGCCGAACGGCCCGGGGCCGGATGCGTTCCAGGGCCCCTGGCCGGACGGCCGACCGTCGAAGGGGCCGGGGCCGTCCGGCGCCCGCATGCCCGGTCCTCCCGCGCCATGGCCCTGAGGGCCCTGGCCCGGCGGTCGGCCGCCAGGCGGTCCCGGTTCGACCGGACCCTGCGCACCCTGCGGCCCCTCCGCTCCCTGCGGACCCGGCCCGCCCGGCTGGGGCCCCGCCCCTTCCGGAGGTCCCTCCTGGCCAGGTGGCGTGTCGCCCTGCCCCAGCGGGAGGACCGCCCGCACCTGCCATCCGCCGTCCGGGTACGGCCCCGCCGTCAGCGTGCCGTCGGCCAGCACCACCCTCTCGTGCAGGCCCGCCAGCCCGTAGCCTCCCCCCATCGGCGGCTCCGGCGTGTCGGCCGTGCGCGGAGGGGGCGGCTCGTTGGCCACCGCCACCTCCAGGTCGCTTTCCCCGTAGTCGACCCTGACCTGCACCCGCGCGCCCGGCGCGTGCCGCCCGGCGTTGGTCAGCGCCTCCTGCACCACCCGGAACGCGGTGCGCTCCGCCTGGGCGGGCAGCGGGCGCATCCGACCGCCGCGGCTCAACTCCACGTCCATCCCGGCGGTGCGCCACTCCCCCACCAGGCGCCCCAGGTCGGCCAGGACCGGCTGCGGCGCGGTGGGAGCCGCGCCCGTTCCGTCGGCCGAGTCGCGCAGCACCCCGAGGATCTCCCGCAGCTCGCCCAGCGCCTCGCGGCCGGTGGTGCGGATCAGCCCCGCGACCTCGGCCGTGCGGTCGTCGGAGGCGTTCACCTCCAGCCCTCCCGCCTGCAGCACCATCATGCTGACCCGGTGCGCCACGACGTCGTGCATCTCCCGGGCGATGCGGGTGCGCTCGGCGTTGATGGCCCGGTCGGCCATGAGGTACTGCTCGCGCTCCAGCCGCTCGGCCCGCTCGCGCAGGTTGCCGATGAGCTGGCGGCGCGTGCCCACCCACAGCCCCAGGGTGAGGGGGAGCGCGATCCCGGTGAGGAGGAAGAAGACGGAGGCGGTCTTCGGGGCGTTCGACAGGGCGAAGGCGACCGCGCCCGCGACCACGATCACCGCGGTCCAGGTGGCCAGCCTGCGGCGGTCGTTGAACCAGGACGCGTAGGTGTACAGCGCCAGCATCGCCGGAACGGGGTTGCCCAGGAGCAGCAGCAGGGCGGCCGCCGCGGTCAGCAGCCACTCGGGGCGGCTGCGGCGGATGACCAGCAGCACCGACACCCCGGCGGGGACCATCAGCCCGAGCACGAGCCCCACGGCGAGCTGCAGCGGGTAGGCCAGACTCGCGATGCCCACGATCGCGACGGTAGGCCCGGCGACCACGCCTCCGGTGGGGGCGATGTTGAACAGCAGCGTCCACGGGAAGGCGCACACGGCCACGAACCAGTCGCCGATCCGGTGGCGGTGCTCCCACCACCATTTCCAGACCCGGACCGGCCCGTTGCCGAAGGCCGCCCGCAGCCGCCCCTCTTCGCCTTCCCCGTAGAACACACCCCGGAGTCTAGGCGGCCCCGCGGCCCCGGTCCTGCCTGGTGAGCGGCGGTTCCCGGCGGGGGCGACGAAGGTCGGTGACGGTCGCGCGCCCAGCGCACGCCGGGGCCGCGCGGCGCCGGAGCGCCCCCGAACTCCCCCGGGCGGCCCCGCGGTACCGACGAAAGTCGGTACCGGGACACCGCCCAAGGCGCCGAACCGTGCCACACCCCCTCCTTTCGGCCATGACGGATATCGGCTTCGCGGCCGAGGTCCGAGGGGCGCCCGGCCCCCTAGCGTGTCCAGGGTCGGTATCCCGGCCGCGAACCCGCCGGACGCCGCACTCTTCCGGACCGCCTCCGAGGGGCCGGTCCGGCCCGCCAGCCCATCGACGGCATTCGACAGCAGGAGCAACGAGACGTGAGCCAGACCGCAGCGGTGGCCGCACCCGACCACAGCACACAGGCGCCCCCCGTGGTGATCGCACGGAGCCTCTCCAAGGTGTACGGGGCGGGCGACTCGGCCGTGCGGGCGCTCGACGGGGTCAGCGTCGAGTTCGCCCGCGGCCACTTCACCGCCATCATGGGCCCGTCGGGCTCGGGCAAGTCCACCCTGATGCACTGCCTGGCCGGACTGGACACCGCCAGCTCCGGCACCGTGCACCTGGGCCGCACCGACATCACCCGCCTCAACGACCGGCAGCTCACCCAGCTGCGCCGGGACCGCATCGGCTTCATCTTCCAGTCGTTCAACCTGCTGCCGATGCTCACCGCCGAGCAGAACATCCTGCTCCCGGCGCAGATCGCCAAGCGCAAGGTGGACCGGGAGCGCTTCGAGCGGCTGATCGACGTGGTCGGCCTGCGCGAGCGCCTGGACCACCTGCCCTCCAAGCTCTCCGGCGGCCAGCAGCAGCGCGTGGCGGTGGCCCGGGCCCTGCTCGGCGCCCCCGAGGTGGTCTACGCCGACGAGCCCACCGGCAACCTCGACTCGCGCTCGGGCGCCGGGGTGCTGTCCTTCCTGCGCGACTCGGCCCGGGACATGGGCCAGACCATCGTGATGGTGACCCACGACCCGGTGGCCGCCGCCTACGCCGACCGGGTGATCTTCCTGCGCGACGGCCGCCTGGTGGACGAGGTGCACGCGCCCACCGCCGAGACCGTCTCGGACCGACTGCTGAAGCTGGAGTCCTGATGCTGCGCACCACCCTGGCCGGGCTGCGCATGCACAAGGCGCGGCTGGTCACCACCGCCCTGGCGATCGCCCTGGGCGTCATGTTCGTCTCCGGCACGCTGGTGTTCAGCGACACGCTGAAGGCGGGCTTCAGCACCAAGATGATGGGGTCGGCCGACGACTTCGCCGCCGTCGCCGTCCCGGCGGTGGACGAGGACGCCCCCGCCGCCCCGGAGGCGCCCCTGCCCTCGCTGCCCGCCGACACCCTGGAACAGGTCCGCGACCTGCCCGAGGTGGCCGCGGCCGGCGGCATGACCCGCGGGGACGCCCCGCTGCTCGACAAGGACGGGCGGTCCGTGGGGACCATGCCCACCGTCGGCATGGGCCTGGGAGAGGGCACCCGCTTCCAGCCCGAGGAGGGCGCCCTTCCGGAGGGGGCCGGCGAGGTCGCGCTGGCCACCACCAGCGCCGAGGCGACCGGGTACGGGGTCGGCGACACCGTCACCGTGCTCGACTCCGAGGGCGAGCGGCACGAGTTCACCGTCAGCGGCCTGGTCGACTTCGGCGTCGACGGCGAGCTGGCCTACCGCGGGGTCGTCGCCTTCGACGAGGACACCGCCCGGCAGATGACCGGGGCCGAGGGGTACTCGGAGATCGACGCGACCGCGGCCGAGGGCGTCAGCGACGCCGCCGTGGTCAGCGCCGTGGAGGGCGTGGCCGGGTCGGACGCCGACGTGGAGACCGGCGCCGACTACGGCGCGCAGCTCGCGCAGAACGCGGGTGCCGACACGCAGGTGCTCACCGTCGGCCTGATGCTGTTCGCGCTGATCTCGGTGTTCGTGGCCGCGATCGTCATCTACAACACCTTCGCCATCCTGGTGGCCCAGCGCCAGCGGGAGATGGCGCTGCTGCGGTGCGTGGGCTCGGCCCGCGGCCAGGTGTTCCGCAGCGTGCTCACCGAGGCGCTGGTGGTCGGGCTCCTCGCCTCCGCGGTGGGCGTCGCCGCGGGCATGGCGGCCGGCTGGGCCGGGTTCGCCTTCGGGGGCGAGGCACTGGGCGCCGACACCTCGCAGTCGCTGGTCGTGGGCCCGCTTCCGGTCGCCGTCGGGATGACCGTGGGCACCGTGATGGCGCTCGGCGCCGCGCTGCTGCCGGCCTGGCGCGCCACCCGCGTGCCGCCGCTGGCGGCGCTGCGCACCAGCGCCACCGCCCAGGGCCTGGAGAAGGGCATCGGCTGGACGCGGATCGTGATCGGCGCCGTGCTGTTCCTCATCTCGGGCGGCATCGTGTTCGTGGCGACCAACTCCAGTTCCCTGGGCACCACCGGCATGGTGCTGACGACGGTGGCCGGCCTGGTCTGCTTCGTCGGCGTCGTGGTCCTGTCGCCGCTGCTGGTGCGCGCGGTCGTCGCGGCCGTCTCGCCTCTCATGCGGCGCATCGGGGTGGCGAGCATGCTGGCCGCCGACAACTCGCGCCGCAGCCCCAAGCGGGCGGCGACGGCGATGATCGCCCTGACCGTGGGGGCGACGCTGATCACCGGCTACGCGGTGGTCAATGCCTCGCTCAAGACCACGATGGACGAGATGCTGGCCGAGCAGTTCCCGGCCGACTACCTGGTCAGCGCACCCATGGACGAGCCGGATGCGGTCATCCCGCAATCGTCGGTGGACGCGCTGAAGGAGTCCGACGCGACCGGCACCGTCATCGAGCAGCGGCAGACCTACATCGCGAGCGACGAGGCCACGGGCGACCTGCCCGTCAGCACCTACATCGGCGGCACGCTCGGCGACGACCTCAAGAACGACGCCGTCTCCGGTTCGCTGGCCGACGTGGGCCCCGGCAAGGTGGCCGTGTCGGAGGGGTACGCGGGCGACCGCGAGGCCGGCGACATGCTCGCGCTGGCCACCGAGGACGGCGAGAAGGACTACGAGATCGCCGCGGTCCTGCAGGACGGCGGGGTCCTGTGGGGCGCGACCCTGACCCCCCGGGACTTCGAGAAGGCGTTCCCGAGCGTGGACGGGACCTCCGACATGCTGGTGAACGGCGCCGACGGCGCCTCGGCCCAGCAGGTGCGCGACGCGGTGTACGAGGCGGTCGCCGACGCCCCCACGGTGGGCGTGGACTCGATGGCCGAGATGAAGGCGCAGTTCGACGACGTGCTCAACATCGCGTTCCTGGCCATCGCGGCCATGCTGGGCCTGGCGATCATCATCGCGGTGTTCGGCATCGCGAACACGATGGCGCTGTCGGTGCTGGAGCGCACCCGCGAGTCGGCGATGCTGCGGGCGCTCGGCCTCGCCCGGGGCCAGCTGCGGCGGATGCTGAGCATCGAGGCCGTGGTGCTGTGCCTGATCGGCGCGGGCGTGGGCATCGTGCTCGGGGTCGTGTTCGGCTGGGCGGCGGGCGTCGCGGCCATGCCGGGCATGGTGTTCACCCTGCCGGTGGCGCAGATCGCGGTGTTCATCGGTGTCGCGGTGGCCGCGGGCCTGCTGGCGTCGGTGCTGCCGGGCCGCAAGGCGGCCGGGCAGTCGATCACGGGGGCGCTCGCGAGCGAGTAACGCAGGCGAGGGCACCTCACCCGGGCGGGGGGCGGGACGGGTCTTTCGGGGCCCGTCCCGCCCCCGCCGTCCGTATCCCCCGCGCTTCTCTCCTCCCCGACGGGCTCCCGGTGCCCGCGGGATCCCGGAGTCCGGGCCGCTACGTCCGGAGGACCGCACCGCCCCTGCCGCCGCGCCCATGCCCCCGGCAGGGCCAGGTGGACCGGGAGGACCGGACGGAGCGGCAAGACCGGGCAGAGCGGGCACTCCGGCGGGCACGGCGCTCGTCCTCCCCGGCGTGCTGTCCCGTAACTCCGGTCCGGCGCGCGTAATGTGACGCCCGGCGCGGTGCAGGGTCCGCCGTCGGCCGCGACGGCGCCGGGAACGCGCCGGAGACGAGGGGGCGCGTGGACACGGGGAGCGACCAGGATCGGGACGGCGGCATCGCATGGGGGACGCCCGCCGCGCGGTGGACGCTGGCCGCCACCGTGCTCGGGTCGGGGATGGCCTTCCTCGACTCCACGGTGGTCAACGTCGCCCTGCCGGTCATCCAGGACGACCTGGGCACCGGGGTGGCCGGCCTGCAGTGGATCGCCAACGGCTACATGGTCACCCTGTCGGCGCTGATCCTGCTGGGCGGATCGCTGGCGGACCGCTTCGGCCGGGTGCGGATGTTCTCCTTCGGCGTGGCCTGGTTCGCCTTGGCCTCGGCGCTGTGCACGGCCGCGCCGACGCTGGAGCTGCTGGTGGCCGGGCGGGTGCTGCAGGGGGTGGGCGGCGCGCTGCTCACCCCGGGGAGCCTGGCGGTCCTGCAGTCGGGCTTCCGCAAGGAGGACCGGGCCCAGGCGGTCGGCGCCTGGTCGGGGCTGACCGGGGTGGCGGCGGCGGTCGGGCCGTTCCTGGGCGGCTGGCTGGTGGACATCGGCTCCTGGCGGCTGATCTTCCTGATCAACCTGCCGCTGGCGGCGGCGGTGCTGCTGATCGCCCGCCGCCACCTGCCCGAGTCGCGGGACGCGGGGGCGCCCGCCCGGATGGACTACGCGGGGGCGCTGCTGGCGGTGGTGGCGCTGGCGGGGATCACCTACGCGCTGATCGAGGCCGGGGCGGGGGCGGTCCCACCGGTCGCGGTGGCGGTGAGCGGGGCCGTGGGCGTGGCGGCGCTGGCGGCGTTCGCGGCCGTGGAGGCGCGCAGCGCGTCGCCGATGCTGCCGCTGGGGGTGTTCCGGTCGGCGCGGTTCACGGCGGCGAACCTGGTGACGGTGCTGATGTACGGGGCGCTGGGGCCGCTGCTGTTCCTGCTGGTGCTGTACCTGCAGGAGGCGGCGGGNGGCGGGGGCGGCGCCCCTGCCGATCACGGTGCTGATGCTGCTGCTGTCGGGGCGGTCGGGCCGCCTGGCCGAGCGGATCGGCCCGCGCGCGCAGATGACGGCGGGCCCGCTGCTGGTGGGGGTCGGCATGCTGCTGCTGTCCCGGCTGACGCCCGAGGCGGGGTATGCGACCGGCGTTCTGCCCGGGGTGCTGGTGGTGGGGCTGGGCCTGTCGGCGGCGGTGGCGCCGCTGACCGCGACGGCCCTGTCGTCGGCGCCGGAGCGGCACGCGGGCGTGGCGTCGGGGGTGAACAACACGGTGGCGCGGGCGGCGCAGCTGATCGGTGTGGCGGCGGTCCCGGCGGCGGCGGGCGTGAGCGGAGCGGCCGGGATCGAGGGCGGATTCGCGGCGGCGATGCTGATCGTGGCGGCGGTGAGCGTGGGCGGGGGCGTGCTGGCGTTCGTCCTGCTGCGTGAGCGGCCGCGGCATGTGGAGCAGCACAAGGGCCTGTTCTGCGGTGTGAGCGGCCCTCCGATGGAGCTGCGCGAGCCGGTGCCGGGCGACGGCGAGGACGGCGGGGAGAACGCGGACGGGCCACGGCCGCCCGGGTGACCGGACGGGCCGATCGGACGCGGTGCCCGTCCCCGCCTCCGTGCGTCCTCCCCTGCCCGCGGCACGCCCGCCTCCGCCCGATCACGGACAGGACCGGGAGGGCTCCCGCGATCCGGGAGGAGCGATGACTTCCAGCCGCGGGAACGGTCTCATCCATGTGAGGCAGCACGGACCGCCTCCCCGGACGGAAGGACCAGCCATGGCCATCCAGCATGTACTCGCCGTCGCCCCGGTCGCGGACCTCGGCGCCGCGCTCCCCTGGTACGAGCGGCTCTTCGGGCGGGCGCCCGACAACCGCCCCATGGAATCGCTCGCCGAGTGGCGGGCCGCCGACACCGGGTGGGTCCAGGTGTGGGTGGACCCGGAGCGGGCGGGCACGGCGCTGCTGAACATGGCGGTCGACGATCTGCCCGCCCACGTGGCGGCCCTCGGCGAGCGCGGCCTGGCGCCCGAGGAGATCCAGGAGGTGAACAAGGGGGTGCGCCTGTCGGCGGTCACCGACCCCGACGGGAACCGGATCACCCTCATCGGAGGGTTCCGGCCCGTCTACTGACCGCCGACCGGCCGTGGCCGTACACGGTGCGCGCCCCGGTGGGCGCCGCCCCCGGTGCGGCGCCCCCGCGAGGACGGGCCCCGACCGTCGGCGACGGGGCACGGCCATCGGCAAAGGGCCACCTGCGCGCCCCGGGCACGCCCCGGGGATCCCGTCCCGGCGCCGCCTGCCCGCGCGTACTCGGCGGTGTCCGGCGCGCGGGGGTTCGCCGGACCGGTGCGGAGGTCTAGACTCCCGGGCATGGACGGATCCGCGGCGCCCGGCGGCGGTGCGGAACCGCTGGTCGCCTTCGCCGGAGGCGGCCCGAGCACCGCGCTGGCCGCCATCGCCCTCCTGCGCGCCACCACCTGGCTGCGCCTGGAATACCGGGTGGTCGTCCTCGACGACGAGGGCCGCTGCGGGCGCGGGTCGGACCTGCACACCTCCGACCGGCTCCCGGTGCCCGCGCGCCTGCTGTCGGCGTTCCCCGACCGCCCCGCCCACCTGCTGGAGTGGGCCCGGCTGAGCGGGCTGCGGTGCACCCCTGCCACGTTCCTTCCGCGCCGCGTCTACGGGGACTACCTGGAGGACACGCTGACGGCGACGGCGGCGTGGGCGGCCCCGTACGCGTCGCTGGAGGTGCGCCCCGCCCGGGTGGCGGGCGCCCGCGCCGATGCCGACCGGGTCAGCGTCGAGACGGGCGGAGCCGCCCCGGTCGCGGCGGGGGCCCTGGTGGTGGCCACGGGCGACCCGCGCGTGCGCACACCGCCCGTGGCGACCGGGCGCGACCCGGCGGAGGGGCTGGCCACCTGCCCGCGCGGCGCCCTGCTCGGCCCGGAGGGGCGGGCGGAGCACCGCTTGTTCGCGGTGGGCCCGGTCCGCCGGGGAGCCGTCGAGGACACCGTCCCGCGCACACGGGACCAGGCGGAACGGCTGGCCTGGCTGATCCGCGACACGGTGCTGCGCGCACAGAGCCGCCGGTAGGCGCAGGGGCCGCCCCTCCCGCGGACCTGCGCCCCCTCGCGGCCGCGGACCTGCGTCCCGTCGCGGCGGCCCGGCGGGTGCTCAGGGACGGGAGCGGCGGTGGCCCCGTTCGTCGCGGCGCAGGCGGAACGGGCGCAGGGCCGACTCCACCTGGACCGCCAGGTCCATCTTGCTGGCGCCCTCCTGGCGGTCCTCGAAGTGGATCGGGATCTCCAGCATCTTCTGCCCCCTCCGGTAGGCCCGGAAGTGCATCTCCACCTGGAAGCTGTACCCCGCGCTGCCGATGGTCTCCAGGTCCAGCGCGCGCAGGGCCTCGGCGGTCCAGATCTTGAACCCCGCCGTCACGTCCCGCACCGGCAGCGCCAGGATCGCCTTCACGTAGGCGTTCGCCCACCCGCTCAGCACCCGGCGGCGCAGGTTCCACTCCTCCGACAGGCTCCCCCCGGCCACGTACCGGCTGCCGATCACCACGCCCGCCCCCGTCGCCAGCGCGGTGCCCAGCAGCTGGGGCACGTACCGCGGCGGGTGGCTCAGGTCGGCGTCCATCTGCACCACGTACTCGGCGCCCTCCTCCAGGGCGCGGGCCATCCCCGCCATGTAGGCGCGCCCGAGGCCGTCCTTGGCGGTCCGGTGCAGCACCCCGACCCGGCCCCCGGCGTCGGCGGCGAGCTTGTCGGCCACCTCGCCCGTGCCGTCGGGCGAGCCGTCGTCGACGACCAGCACCCGCAGCCCCGGAAGGTCGAGTCCGAGCAGCGCCCCCACGAGCACCGGCAGGTTGTCGGCCTCGTTGTAGGTGGGGACGACGACGGTCACCTTGGACGCGGCCCACGGCTCGGGCAGGGGTGCGGGGGTCGGCATGGATCGGCCCTCCTGGCCTCTCGGGGGCGCGGGGACCGGACACCGCCCCCGTCGGCCCCACATTCTTACCGACCGGGGCCGTCGGCCGCCACGCGGACGGGTCCGGGCCTCACTCGCCCCGGTCGGTGTCGAGGACCGCCACGTGCACCAGGGTCCCCGTGTCCTCCAGGGTCATCAGCACCTCGGGGTCGGCCCGGTTGTCGGTGACCAGGTGGGCGATCTGCTCGGGCGGAACCGTCTGCACCATGGTGTCGGTGCCGACCTTGCTGCTGTCGGCGAGCACGATCGCCTCCTGCGCGGCGGCGACCAGCGCCCGGTCGGTGGCGGCCACCGCCGGGTTGGGCGTGCTCAGCCCCCGGTCGGCGGTGACCCCGTTGCCGGTGACGAAGGCGCGCCGCACCCGCAGCCCCGCCAGGGCCTGCTCGGTGGCGGTGCCCACCAGGGCCCGGATGGACGAGCGCAGGGTGCCGCCGGGCATGACCACCTCCACGCCCGGCGCCCCGGACAGCACCTCGGCGGCCGGGAGGGAGGTCGTCACCACGGTCAGGTTGCGCCGCCCGACCAGTTCGCGGGCGAGCGCCTCGGCGGTGGTGCCCGGGCCGAGGGCGATCGCGTCGTCGTCGTCGACGAGCCGGGCCGCCGCGGCGGCGATGGCGCGCTTCTGCGGGGCGTTGTGCCCGGTCATCTGGGCGTAGTTCTGGTCGTGGCCGAGCTGGCCGGGCAGTGCGGCGCCGCCCCGGCGGCGGTCGATCAGCCCCTCGGCCTCCAGGGCGCGCACGTCCCGGCGCACCGTGACCTCCGAGGCGCGCACCTGGGTGGCGATGTCGCGCAGGGCCATGCTGCCGTTGGCGCGCACCAGCTCCATGATCCGTTCGCGGCGTGCCGCCGCGAACGTGGTCCTGCCGTCGTCGGTCATCTCAGTGCTCCGCTCCCCGGGCCGCGCCCTGCGGCCGCGGCCCCGAGGATAACGGCGCCCGGATCAGCAGCCGTGCACGCCGTGCGTGTGCAGGGCGTCGTCGACGGACTCCTCGTCCTCGTCCGCGGTGGTCTCGCCCGCGCCGTCCGCGGCGAACAGGGCGGCGAGGAAGAGGAGCGTCAGCACGGCCAGGACGGCGAGGGACCCGAGACCGAAGAGGGCCGAGAGGGACACGGTGGCCTCCTTGCGCGCTGGTCCGGCCTTCGGCCCGCGGGGGCTGCGGGCGCCCGGGCCGGACGGTCACCTGACGGATTCCCGCTGCGCCTCCGGGTTACACCTGGCCGGGTCCCGCCGCCGGGTCGGATCCGGCCGCCGGGACGGGGCGGCGGGGGCGCAGGGCGCCGGCGGCGGCGACCGCGGCCAGGGCGAGCAGCGCGGGCACGGCCAGGGCGGCGCGCAGGTCGGTCAGGTGGGCGATGGCGCCGATGGCGACGGGCCCGCTGAGCAGGCCGACGTACCCGGCGGCGGCGACCATGCCGAGGTTGCGCCCGGCGCGGGCGGGGTCGTAGGAGGTCGCGGCCGAGAACGCCTGCGGGACCACGCAGGACAGCCCGGCCCCCATCAGGGCGAACCCGGCCAGGGCGACCGGCGGGACGGGGACGGCCAGGGCGAGGCCGAGGCCTCCGGCGGCGGTCAGGCCGCAGGACCGCACCAGCGCCACCGGGCCGAAGCGGGCGGCCAGGCGGTCGCCGACGAGGCGTCCGGCGGCCATGGCGGCGGAGAAGACGGCGAACCCGGCGGCGGCGACGGCGTCGGAGGCCCCGGCGGTGTCGTGCAGGTAGACGCTGGTCCAGTCGGTGGCCGCCCCTTCGGCGACGAAGGAGGCGAAGGCGACGACGCCGAACAGGAGCACCACCGGGGCGATCCGGGGCCGGGGGCGGGCGGGTCCGGCCGACCCGGCGCCGCCCGCGGACGCGTCCTTCCCGTTCCGGTGGGGCCGGCCGTCCGCGTCCACGGGCCCGCTGTCGCGGCCGGGGAGCAGCATCGGACGGGCGGCGAAGGAGGCGGCCGTGCAGGCCAGCGCCACGGTCCAGAAGGCGGCGGTGGCGCTCATGCCGATGTGCGCGCTGAGCGCGCCGCTCCCGGCACCGACGAAGCCGCCGATGGAGAAGGCCGCATGGAATGAGGCCATGATGGGACGACCGTAGGCGCGCTCGACCCGGGCGGCGTGCACGTTCATGGGGACGTCGATCAGGCCGTGCCCGGCGCCGAGGGCGAACAGGGCGGCGAACAGCGCGGGCAGGGAGTGGGCGTGCGCGGGGGCGGCGAGGGCGAGGGAGCCGAAGACGGCGGCGGGCAGTGTGGCGGCCGCGCTGCCGAAGCGGTCGGTGGCGCGCCCGGCGACCTGCATGGCGGCGAGCGCTCCGACGGCCAGCCCCAGCAGGCCCACGCTCAGGGCGCCGTCGTCGACGCCGACCTGGGCCTTGATGTCGGGCACCCGCGAGGCCCAGGTCGCCAGGATCACCCCGGCGACGAAGAAGTACACCACGACGGCGCCACGGGCCCGCCGCAGGCGTCGGTCGGGGGTCGCGCGCGTCCGTGGAGACGGCACCGCGCCTCCGGAAGCGGCCGCTGCACTGTCGACACCGGTCTCGGGCACGGTCTCTCCTATCTCGGTCATCACGGTCGCGGGAGGTCCTGCGACGTCATCGGGGTGGGAGGGGGCGGCGGGGCACGGCGGAACGGCCGGCACCCCGCCCGCGGCCCCGGCAGGGCGCCGGGCTGGTGGAGTCCACGGTGGTAGGCGGCGAGGGAGAGGGGGCCGAGGAGGGGGTCCGCGGCCCTTGCGGCGGCGTCGTCGGGCGTCCGGCGTGCGGGGGCACCGTGACCGGCGGCGGAGGCGGGGGTGGTTCCCCGGCTCTGCCCGCCGTCCTCCGGGGTTCCTCGCGGTCCGGACGGGCGGCGCGGCCGGATGGACTGGTGGGCGCCCGCGCTGATGGCGGCCGCCGGGGCGGTACAGGGGACCAAGGGCGGCCGAGGGCACTGCCTCCAGGGTCGACGATCCGTTCCTCGTCGCCGCCCCTGCCGCACACGCCGCCGACCCGCCGCCCGGCCGGAGGCCCTGGGCGGGGCACCTGCCGCGCCGCAGCCGCCGGTCCCCCTGGGCCGCACGTGATCCGGAGGCCGACCGGCGACAGGGGAGGCAACCGCACCGCCCATCGCCGCCCCGGCCCTTCCGGCGGCCCTTGGCCCTACACCGTGACCACGTCGACGCCCGCCGCGCGGATCTCGGCCACCGCGTCCTCCGGGGCGTCGGCGTCGGTCACCAGCGTGTCGATCTCCCCCACCGGGCACACGTGCCCCATCGTCACCAGCCCGATCTTCGTCGAGTCCGCCGCCGCGATGGTCCGCTGCGAGGAGCGCATCATCGCCCGCTTGACCGCCACGTCCTGCAGGTCGTGCGCCGTGACGCCGTCCCCCGCCGAAACACCGCAGCACCCCAGCACCGCCGCGTCGAAGCGCACCGCCGCCAGCGACGCCTCGGCCAGGGGCCCATGCAGGTTCAGCTCCCCCGGGCGCACCTCGCCCCCGGCGGCCAGGACCGTCGTCTCCGCCGACCGCGCCAGCACGTCGGCCCCCTGCAGCGACAGCGGCATGACGGTGACCGGGCGCCCCGCGAGTTCGCGGGCCACCTCCAGCGCCGTCGTCCCGCTGTCGAGGGCCACGGCCGCCCCCGTCGGCACCAGGGCGGCCACCCGGGCGGCGATGCGCCGCTTCGCCTCCACCGCCTGGCGCTCGCGCAGCACATAGGGCGGCTCCTGCCCGCGCGGGACGAGGCTGACCGCCCCGCCGCGCACCCGGCGCAGGACGCCCTGCGACTCCAGCCGGTCCAGGTCGCGGCGGATCGTCATCTCCGAGTGGCCGCTGGCCTCCGCCAGTTCGGCGACGCCCACCTCACCGGCGTCCTTCAGCCGGGCGACCACCAGGTCCACCCGTTCCGCACTGTCCATGGCCACATTCAAACACCATTGATGTTCGTTTCGCAATTCAACGAACACGAAAATTGATCGGACGACATTGCGCCCTGATCCGCCACAATGGGACGGTGAGCGACGCACGGGTGCACTGCGACGTATGGTGGGCCACGCCCGCCCAGGCCCATCCCGACCTCGGACGGTTCCTCGACGCGCGCGAGCGCGAGCGCCACGCCCGGTTCCGCCGACAGGCCGACCGCGACCGCTACATCGTCGCGCACGCCCTCGCCCGCCTCGCCGTGGCGCGCGAGGCGGGCTGTCCGCCGGAGGCGGTCGAGTTCGACCTGCACTGCCGCAACTGCGACGGCGCCGACCGCGAACCGCACGGCAAGCCCGTTCCCGCCGGTCCCGCCGCCGGGCTGGAGGTCTCCATCAGCCACTCGGGCGAACGGGTGGCGCTCGCCGTGGCGCGGGGGGTGCCGGTCGGCATCGACGTCGAGGAGGTCTCCTCCCGGCGCGACACCTCCGCACTGGCCGAGATGGCGCTCGCCCCCGCGGAGCGGGAGGTGCTCGCCGCACTGCCCGCCGACCGCGCGGCCGAGGGCTTCTTCACCTACTGGGCCCGGAAGGAGGCGCTGCTCAAGGCGAGCGGCGAAGGCATCTACGCGGGTCTGACCTCCGTGGAGGTGTCCTCCCCCGCCGCGCCCGGGCGGGTGGTGGCCTGGGCCTCGCCCGGCGCCCCGCCGCCCGGGCGGGTGCGCCTGGTCGACCTGGACGCG
>NZ_ANBH01000122.1 GCF_000341185.1 Nocardiopsis chromatogenes YIM 90109 | reverse complement strand
GGTGCGCGCCGCGGGCCCGCTGCTGGCGGCGGCCGCCTCAGGCGGCGAGGGCGAGGGCCACCCCGAAGGCCGTCAGGGCCACACCCCCGGCCAGGTCGATTCCCTGCCGGACGCGGCGGCGCCGCATGATCTCTGACAGCGCGCTGATTCCCAGCACGTAGACCAGCCACCAGACCACGACCATCGCCACCAGGACGGCTCCGAGCAGCGCCGTCTGCTGCACCGCCGCCTCGGGCGCCGAGACGAACTGCGGGAGCACGGTCACGAACATGACCGGCAGCTTGGGGTTGAGCAGGTTGTTCACCAGCCCCTGCAGGTAGGGGCTCCCGGACCGGTCCGCACCCCCGTGGTGGGCGGCGGCGTCGGCGCCCCCGGCCCCTGAGCGGCGCGCACGCCATAGCGCGAGGATGGTGCTGCCGCCGAGGTAGACGAGGTAGGCGGCGCCGGCCAGGCGGAGGGCGTGCAGCACCGCGGGGTGCGAGGCGACCAGCACCGACAGGCCGGCGGTGGCCAGCAGCGCCCACGCGGCGATGCCGGTGACCGACCCGGCGGCGGTCGCCAGCCCGCCGCGCCGCCCGCCGCGGGCGGTGTTGCGGGTGATGAGCACGAAATCGGGTCCGGGAAGGACCGTGACCAGCACCGCTGCCGCGATGAACCCGCCCATGTGCTCCGGGATCGGCACGAGCGCACCCCCTCGTCTGCGTCGGGACCCGCCGTGCCCGCGCCCCGGACGGGGCCCAGCCCCCTCACCCCCTCCGGGAGCACGGCGGCACGGCGGAACGAACTGCGAAACGACCGGGCATCGCCCGGTCATTCAACGAACTTGTCCCGCTAATTATGGAGGATCTCCGAAAACTACACCAAATCACCGTGATATATTCGGCGTATGACTGAACGAGTCGATCTGGATTCGGTCGATCTGCGGATTCTGCGCATCCTGCAGAACAATGCACGGATCACCAACCGCGATCTGGCGGAGGAGGCGGGGGTGGCGCCGTCGACGTGCCTGGACCGGGTGAACCGGCTGCGGGCGTCGGGGGTGATCGAGGGCTACCGCCTGAAGGTGTCGCCGGAGGCGCTGGGGCGCCCGATCCAGGCGTTCCTGACGCTGCGCACCCAGCACAGCCGCGACGTGCTGGCGCCGCTGGCCGAGCACATCCTGGCGCAGCCGGAGACGCGGGCGCTGTACAACATCGCGGGGGCATCGGACTTCCTGGTCCTGGTGGCCTGCCCGGACGTGGCGACCCTGCAGCGCCTGATCGTCGACGAACTGACCTCCCGCCCGGAGATCCACAACGTGGAGACGATGCTGGTCTTCCAGGAATGGGAGGGCGGCCCCCTGCTGCCCCCGGACGCTTCGGCCGAGACGGGGTAGGGCGACGCCCCGCGCGGCAGGGTCGTCAGGTGTCGGGCGCGTGGATGTCCGGGCGGCCAAGCGGCGACGGCGGAGCCGGCCACCCGCTCACGGGCCCGGCGGGACGGCGGGCCGCCGGAGTGAGAGCGGTGGGGCGGCAACGACGAAGGCTCCTCCCTTTCGGCGGCGCTGTCGGGCGGGAGGCGTGTGCGTGGTCGCCGTGACGGGCGCCGACGGCCAGAGCGGAGCGGATTCCCGGCCACGCCTGCCGTCCGCCGGGCCCCTCGCGAACCAGGGAGGTGGCCGGTCCACCAGGTCCCCCGCTCACCGCCCCCGACCGAGCGGCGGGCCCCGGGTTGTGAGGCGGAAGGCCGCAGCGGAGCAGGACACGAGCCGCCCCGCCCCCACCCGGACCGCGAGGAACCTGCCGCCCCGCAGTCAGGACCGGGGACCACGAGCGGGGTACCTGCCGGACCCGCCACCTCCCGCGCCGCCCGAGGCCCGCCGGACGACCCGAACCCCCGGGGAACCGCCCCGCCCACCCTCCGCTTCCCACCCGTCACCTGGCGGATCGGGAGGTACAACTCGCCTCACCGGCACACCTGGCTTGCCTTTCGGACAGTCACTCCTCCCTTGACCGTCGTCGCGGCGCGCTTGAACGATGTCAACGTGTGCAGCCGACTTGCCCACGTGTCCGCCCGGAGCAACCCCCGCCGCCGACCCCGCGCCGCCCGGTGAACGTTCCGTTCGCCCGGACCGAACCGCACGGGCCCACCGCGTCGGTCCTCGACACCGTCCACGGACGCACCGTCCCGGACCCCTACCGGTGGCTGGAGGACGGTGAGTCCACCGCCACCCGGCGCTGGCTCGACGCGCGGCAGCGCGAGTTCGCCGAGGCCGCCCGCGCCTGGCCCATGCGCGACCGCCTCGCCGCCGACATCACCCGCCTGCTCGACCACGACCTGTGGTCGCCCCCGCTCCTGCGCGGCGGCACCGCCTTCGCCACCCGCCGCTCCCCCGGTGACGAGCACCCCCGCATCGTCGCCCTCAGCGGGATCGGCGTCGACGGCCAGGGGGGCGCCGACGGTCCCGGGAAGGGCAGGCACGCCAAGGGCGGCGCACGCGCCATCGAGCGGACCGTGTTCGACCCGGTCGCCGCCGACCCCGGCGGGCGCACCACCCTCGACGCCTGGGAGCCCTCCCCCGACGGCTCCCTCGTCGCGGTCCAGACCTCGACCGGCGGCACCGAGCACGGCGAGCTGCACATCCTGCGCACCTCCGACGGCGCCCCCGTCGAGCCGGGCATCGCGGGCGTCCGCTACTCGCACGTCGCCTGGCTCCCCCCGGACCTGGGCGGCCCCGCCTTCTTCTACGCCCGCCGCGACGGCGCCGACGGCCGCCGCGGGCTCTGGCTGCACCGGGTGGCCGCGGACGGAGGCGCCGCGGCCGGGGGCACCGCCGCCGGAGGCACCCCGGACACCCTGGTGCGCGCCTGCACCGGCCCCCGGACCGTGCCCGGTGTGCGGGTGCTCGGCGGCCGCTGGCTGCTGGCCACCGAGAGCCACGGCACCGGCCACCGCAACGACGTGTGGATCGCCGACCTGCACGCCTCTCCCCCCGACGCCCCCGCCTGGGTCCCCGTCCAGGAGGGCGTGGAGGCCGAGACCACCGCCGACCTGGGCCCCGACGGCGTCCTCTATCTCCGCACCACCCTGGACGCCCCCCGCCGCCGCGTCTGCGCCGCCGACCCCGCCGACCCCGCCGACCCCGGGCACTGGCGCGAGGTCGTCCCCGAGGACCCCGGCGCCCCGCTCGACGGGTTCACCGCCGCAGGCACCCCCGACCGCCCCGAACTCCTGGTCACCCGTACCCGCCTGGGCGTCAGCTCCCTCGACGTGCACGACGCCCGCGACGGCCGCCGCCTGCGCGCCGTCGACCTGCCCGGCGAGGGCATGGTCACCCGGCTGGAGCAGGGCCCCGGCGGCACCGCCCACTTCTGCTACGCCGACGTCGCCACCCCCCAGGGCGTGCTGCTGCTCGACCCCGGCGCCGCGCGCCCGCGCCCCTGGCCCTCCGCCGCTGGCGGCGGCCGCCCTCCGGCCCCCGCCGCGCGCATCCGCCGCCGGGTGCTGCGGTGCCGCTCCGCCGACGGCACCCGGGTGCCCGTCACCCTGCTGTCCGCGCCCGGCTCCGACCCCGACGAGGACGGCNTGCTTCGGCCGCCCCCGCCAGTTCGGCTTCAGCGCCACCGTGCTGGCCTGGCTGCGCGCCGGGGGCCGGTACGCGGTGGCGCACGTGCGCGGCGGCGGCGACGGCGGCCGCGACTGGCACCGGCGCGGCGCCGGACGCGCCAAGCCCCGCGCCGTGGAGGACCTGGTCGCCGCCGCGGACGCGCTGGTGGAGGGCGGCCACGCCGACCGCGCGCGGCTGTGCCTGACCGGCGGGTCCGCCGGGGGCATGCTGGTGCTCGCCGCCGCCGGGCTCCGGCCCGACCTGTGCGCGGCGGTGATCTCCTCGGCGCCGCTGACCGACATGGCCCGGTTCGAGCGCATGGGCCTGGGCCGGATGTGGACCCGCGAGTTCGGCACCGCCGCCGACCCGGACGACTTCGCCGCGCTGCTCTCCTATTCCCCCTACCACCTGGCGCTGGACGGGGCGGGCGGCCGCCGTCCGGCGGTGCTGCTCACCGGGTTCCACTCCGACACCCGCACCGGCGCCGCCCACCCCCGCAAGATGTGCGCCGCCCTTCAAGGGGCCGGCGCGCCCGCCCTGCTGCGCTACGAGCGCGACGTCGGGCACGGCCAGCGGGCCGTGTCCCGTGCCGTCGCCCTGGCCGCCGACGCCCACGCGTTCGCCGCCGAGCGGACCGGGCTGCGCCCGCGGCCGGGCGGGCGCTGAAGCTCTGCCCCACCGGGCAGGGAACCCCGACGAAGGACAGGAGGAGACATGGACCCCATGGAGTTCGAGGTCGAGGTCGAGGACCTCGGCGAGGTCACCTCGCGCGACCTGACCGCCGGCGGCGGCGACAACGACGGCACCGACGGCAGCTCCGACTTCATCTGACCCCCATCCGATCCGACCGTCCGATGCACCGGTCACCGTGCGGCGGCGCCCCCGCCGGGGTGACCGCCCGATAGAGCGCCGCCGGGGGTTCGCCACTGGCCCCCGGCGGCCCCGCCCCTTCCCCGGGAGGTCACCGCCACCGTGTTGCAGCCCCACACCCTGTTCACCGGAGCCGTGCGCGCGGCGATCGGCGAGGACGCCCTGCGCAGCCGCCTGTCCGAGGACGTGCTCTTCGCCGATGTGGGCGAGGAGGCGGTGCGCGGCCTGCTGGACTTCGACGCGCTCGACGAGGTCCTGGCCACCCGGCCGCTGGCGCCGCCCCGGCTGCGCCTGCACCGCACCGGCTCCGCGGTGCCGGTGGAGCGCTACACCGAGGCCGGGGAGGTCTCGCGCGAGGCCGCCCGGGTGGTGCGCCCGGAGGCGCTCTACCGGGAGCTGCGCGAGGGCGCGAGCCTGGTGCTGGACAGCGTCGACCGGCTGCACCCGCCGGTCCGGGAGGCGGCCGACGACCTCATGCGCCTGGTGCGCGAGCGCGCCCAGGCGAACCTGTACCTGATCTGGGGCGACTCGCACGGCTTCGCCACCCACTGGGACGACCACGACACCTTCATCGTGCAGGTCGCCGGGGAGAAGGCCTGGCAGGTGCACGGGCCGGGCAGCCGCCCCCACCCGATGAAGGTGGACTCCGACCACTCCCACACCCCGCCGGAGGGCACGGTGTGGGAGGGCGTGCTCCGGCCGGGGCACGTGCTGCACGTCCCGCGCGGGTGGTGGCACACGGTCACCGGGACGGGCGGGGTGAGCATGCACCTGACGTTCGGCTTCACCCGCGCCACCGGGGTGGACTGGGCGCGGTCGCTGGTCGAGCGCCTCTACGACGAGGAGGTGTTCCGCCGGGACCTGCCGCGCTTCGCCTCGCCGGACGAGCGCCGCAAGCGCCACGACGAGCTGGTCCGGGTGCTTTCGGCGCTGGCCGAGGAGAACGGGGTGGACGCCTTCCTCGCCGAGCGCGACGCCCGCTTCCCGCGCCGCCACTCCTATGCGCTGCGGTGGGCGGTGGAGGACGGCCGGGTGCCGGAGGAGGACACGGCGGTGGAGTTCGTGCCGCTGATCGCGCCGCCGGTCGCGGTGGAGGGCGGCAAGGCGTCGGTGACGGTGTCGGGGCGGCGCTACCGCTTCCCGGCGGCCGCCGAGCCGGTGCTGAGCGTGCTGGCGCGCGACCGCCGCCTCACCGCGGGCGAGCTGGCCGAGCGGTCGGGGGCGGGCTTCGACACGGTGGCGGCGGTGCTGCGCGCATTCGTCCGGCACCACCTGGTCGTGTTGCGCTGACGCGCCGCCTCGCGGGTGCCGGCCGGAAGCGGGCCGCCCGGTCCGCCGCGCGAGGGGCGGTCGGCGCCCGGTGTCTGCGTCGGCTCCGCCGGTCCCGACCGGGCCTTGGGACGCCTCCGGCCCCCGGCCGCAGTGCGCGGCCGGGGGCCGGAGGGTGGAACAGGGCGTCCGGACGCCCCCGGGTCAGGTGATGTCGGGGGCGGCGCCCTCGGGCGGGGTGTCCTGTCAGGCGGTGGCCGCCTGGCGTTCGGGGTGCTGCTCGCCCATGAGCCCGCGGAGCTTGCCCACGAAGAGGAACAGGGCGATGCCGCACACCACCGCCAGCAGGCCCAGCAGCAGGAAGTAGTCTCCGCCGAGCACCGGCTGCAGGCGGCTGACCTGGGCGCCGACGGCGTCCCCGGCGGTGATGGACAGGAAGAACAGCCCCATCATCTGCGCCTTGAACGCCTGCGGGGCCAGCTTGGAGGTCATCGACAGGCCCACCGGGGACAGGCACAGTTCGGCGATGGTCTGCAGCAGGTAGACGCCGACCAGCCACATCAGGCCCACCTTGACGGTGCCGCCGTCGGTGGCGGCGGTCGCCCAGCTCATCACGACGAACGAGAAGCCGCACACGACCAGGGCGAAGGCGAACTTCATGCCGGTGCTGACCCGGTCGCCCAGCTTGCTCCAGACCAGGGCGAACACCCCGGCGAGCACGATCACCATCACGGGGTTGACCGCCTGGGTGGACCCGGCGGGCACGGCGAAGGAGCCGATGTGCAGGTCGACGTGCTCCTTGGCGAACAGGGTGAGCGGCCCGGCGGCCTGGTCGAAGATCATCCAGAACACGGCCGAGGCGACGAACAGCCACATGAACGCCTTGAGCCGGGGCCGCTCCTCGTCGGTGATGTCGTCGCGGCGCACGACGAACATGTAGAGGAAGTACAGGACCGGGACGACGATCGAGAAGGCCGTCAGCACGTAGGTGACGTTGTCGACGCTGAGGGTGCCGGTCAGCGCGGCGGCGGCGAAGGCCGCGGCGACCGCGGCCACGGCGACGGCCAGGTTGCGCAGCAGGCGGCCGCGCTCTGGGGCGGTGAGGGGGTTGCCGGGCGCGTCCCCGGCGCCCTGGAGGTTCTTCTGGCCCAGCACGTACTGCAGCAGGCCCAGGGCCATGCCGACGGCGGCGACGGCGAAGCCGACGTGCCAGTCGTAGTGCTCGCCGAGGTAGCCCACCAGGAACAGGCCGATGGCCGAGCCGATGTTGATGCCCATGTAGAACAGCGAGTACCCGGCGTCGCGGCGGGCGTCGGGCGCGTCCTTGTACAGCTCGCCGACCATGGCGGAGATGTTGGGCTTGAGCAGTCCGGTGCCGACGCACACCAGCGCCAGGCCGAACCAGACGAACGCCGAACCGAACTCCAGCGCGAGGCTGATGTGGCCGAGCATGATGACCGCGCCGCCGACCAGGACGGTGCGGCGCTGGCCGAGCAGTCGGTCGGCGATCCACCCGCCGGGCAGCGCGGTGAAGTAGCTCATGGCCAGGTAGAGGCCGACGACCGCGGTGGCGGTGCCCGTTCCCAGGCCCATGCCTCCCTCGCTCACCGCCGCCGCGAGGAAGAGGACGAGGATGGCGCGCATGCCGTAGAAGGACAGGCGCTCGTTCATCTCCGTCCCGGCCAGGGTGATCAGCCCTTTGGGGTGGTTCCGCATCGGTGTTCCCGTCGTTCGCGTGTGCCCGCGCGCGCCCTTGTAGGGGGCGCGCGGGCGCGGCCGGGCGGACCGGCTTTCGGCACAGGTGGTCCCCGCACCCCTCGTGGGGGCCGGGGGTGCGGCGGGCCGGGCGGCGCCTGCGGCGATCGGGTCTCCGGTCGGCGGGCGTCGGGCCGCCCCGCCGGGGACGTCCAGGGTCGTGGACGTCCGTCCTGGTCAAGGAATGTACACCCTGTGTCATTCCTGACTTTCCACTCTCTTGGGGTTTGTAGCATTCCTCACAGGACATATCGGGCATCCCGCGGCGGGCCGCCGCACCGCGGAGACCCCCCGCACACCGTCCGAACCGCGGGGCGACCCGACACACCGGGGAGGCCGACCTTTGCCCCCGGAGATTTCATTAGGGTAGCCTCAGCTAAAGACGGCGGGGCGTCCGTGGAACGCGGCGATCGCGCCCGCTCCGTCGCGCACACCGGCGTCACGAGGAAGGTCGTCCGGCGCATGCCTGAGGTCCCGGTCCCGCTGCAGGCGGTGGTCGACGCCTGCGCACCGCTGAAGTTCTCCCCGCTGCCGGCGCTGCGGGCGCCCGGCATGTCGGCGGGGGCGGGGGACCCGGTCGCCGACCAGTGGTTCCGCACCGACCTGATGGTCGCCGACGGCGAGGTCCCGGTGCTGTTCGAGCGCCTGACCGCGCTGCGCGGGCGCGGCCACCGGCTGCCCGCGGTCACCGACTTCCTGCGCGCCACCCTGCGCGAGCCGGCCTTCCTGGTGTCGGCCGGCACCTACCTGACCCGCCGCGCCGCCCTGCTGGACGCCGACCGCCTGTGGTTCCCCTGGTGGTCGGCGGGCGGCTTCGGCACCCCCACCGTCACCGGCGGGCGCACCGCCGTGCTGGCCGACGACCCGGCGGCCCGCCACCCCTCCGCCGTGGTCTGCGCCGACGAGGACGAGCTGGTCCGGCTCGCCGCCGAGCACATGGTGGCCGCCTTCACCCCGATCATCGACGCGCTGCACGCCCACACCCGGGTGGGGCTGCGCACGCTGTGGGGGTGGGTGCTGGACACCTCGCACTTCTACATGCTCAACCCGGCGCGGTTCCTGGGACGCGACGCCGAGGACGCCTGGCGGCTGGCGCGCGCGCTGGGCGACGCGCTGATCGAGGCGGGCGCGGTGACGCGGGCCCGGCCCAGGCTCTTCCCCTTCCGCGAGGACCACCCGCGCGGCACATGGGCGGTGCGGGGGACGTGCTGCTTCGACTACAAGGGCGACCCCGAGCACGGGTTCTGCACCACGTGCCCGCTCAAGTGCGACAACGACCGCCGCGACGAGCTGCAGGAGTGGATCAGGAACCCGGCGCTGGCACCGTGAGCGGCCACCGCTGAGCGGGGGCGCAGCGGCCGCACGGCCGTATGGCCTCCCTCCCGACGGCGTCCGCCGGGGCGGTTCCGCCGTCCACGCCGCACACCGGGCGCCCTCGGCGCGGGCCTCGGCGCCGATGCCGTCACCACCACCGCTTGGACGGCACCGTCGCCGAGTCGTCACGGGGATGGACGGGAACGCCACCACACCAGCGGACGCGGCCATCCACCCCACCCCTTCACCCCGCCCGCCTCACGTGCACATCCGCCATCACTCAGCGTCCGGGACCAATGCGCTGAGTCGTCGGGGCCTCCGTCGCTAGGAGGCGGCGGGCCGCCGGGGAATCCTCGATGGCGGTGCCCGACGCCCCGTCCCCCACGGGTCGTCGAGCGCCGTACCTACCCCGAGCGGAACGAGGCACCAGCATGAGCATGATCCAGACGGGCAAAGTCGAACTGACCTCGGAGCACCCGGTCGAGAAGAAGGGCGGCCAGACCCACACCTTCACGCGGGTCGACTTCCCCACCCCGTTCCCGGCCGGATCCACCGTCATCGTGCAGACGACGGTGCAGACCTTCAACGGGCCCCACACCCCGGGGATCCGGCTGCACGAGGTGAGCGAGTCCGGATTCCTCATCCGGATGAACGAGCTGTTCGGCGCGGGCGTGACCGGTGACGGGGTCCACACCGCCGAGACCGTCGGCTGGACCGCCTACACCGTCTGACCGGGCAGGCCGAAGGCCGCCGCGGGGGCGGGCGGCCCCGTCCCCGCACACGGCACGGTGCCGGTACCGGGCCGACCGCCCCGGCGGGCCGCGGCCGCCCGCCCCGTGCCGCCGACGGCCGTCAGTCCGCGTGCAACGCGAACGGCGACAGGTCGTCGGCGTCGAACCCGATGCGGTCGTCGACGTGCAGGATCCCTTCGATGCTGCGCACGGCCCGGCGGACGGACACCGCGCTCGAACGGAGCCGCACCCGACCGGTCAGCGTGACGATGCCGTCCCGCACCTCGGCCCGGACGTGGGGCAGGTCCAACTCGACCATGAGCAGGCGCCCCACCCGGTGCAGGACCCAGGAGTCGGGCCGGGTGTCGACCTTCACGAGGTCGCTGCGGCTGACGATGCCCGCCAGCTCCCCGGTGTCCGAGACGACCGGAAGGCGCCTGATCCGGTGCTCCTGCATCAGGCGCGCCGCCTCGGCGATCTCCGTACGGGCGGCGACGGTCACGGCCGGCGCCGTCATCAGCCTCCGCGCCGTGACCGCCGACCGCTTGGTGCGGTCGGCCCCGGAGGCCCGGCCGTCCCCGTCCGCCAGCCGGTGCAGCAGGTCCGCCTCGGAGACCACGCCGAGGACGTGCCTGTCATCGTCCACGACGGGAACCGCCGAGATCGCGTAGCGGCCGAGTACGAGGGCGATCGTCCTCATGCTCGCACCGGCCTGGACGCAGACCACATCCGTCGTCATCATGTCGCGTACTCGGACGGCCATCGCTCTCTCCTCACACGCCCCCTCGCGGGGCACCCCGCCTCCGCGGGGGCGGCGGCCGCGACCGATCGGGGCCGGAGCGAGAAAGGTCCCGCCCGACGCACTCCCTGCGACGCCGCGCGCCGACGGGACGGCACTGGGCCCGGAGGCGTCCCGGGGGTAGCCTGGGACCGAGAGGGTGGGCCGGAACCGGGCCCCCGGAGCGGTGCCCGCCCCGCAGCGGGTCCCGCGCAGCGGCCCCGGGCGCGAGGCACCGCGAGCCGCATCGCCGGGGCCGGACGGCGAGATGAGGCACCATGCCCGCGGAGCAGCGCACGATCACGGTATTCCTCGTGGACGACCACGACATCGTCCGGCGTGGCGTCGGCGCGCTGTTCGCGTCCGAACCCGACATCGAGGTGGCGGGCGAGGCCGCCGACGCGGCCGGCGCGCTCGCGAGGATCCCCGCGGTCGAGCCCGACGTGGCGCTCCTCGATGTCCGGCTGCCGGACGGCAGCGGGGTGGAGGTCTGCCGCGAGCTGCGCTCACAGCGGCCCGAGCTCGCCTGCCTCATGCTGACCTCCTACGCCGACGACGAGGCCCTGTACGCGTCCGTGATGGCGGGCGCCTCCGGGTACGTCCTCAAGCAGATCCACGGCGCGGACCTGGTCGGAGCCGTCCGCACCGTCGCCGCGGGCGACTCCCTCCTCGACCCGCGCAGCACCGCGCGGATCATGCGCCGCATGCGCGAGGAGGCCGAGCGCAAGGACCCGCTGGCCGCCCTGTCCGGCCAGGAGCGGCGCGTCTTCGAGCTGATCGGCGAAGGGCTGACCAACCGGCAGATCGGCGAGCGCGTGTTCCTCGCCGAGAAAACCGTGAAGAACTACGTCACCAACATCCTGGCCAAGCTCGGGATGGAGCGCCGCACCCAGGCCGCCGTGTACGCCGCCCGCCTCAAGTCCGAGGAGTCCGGCGGCGGAACCTACTGACGGGCGCGGGGCGGCGTCCTCGGATCCCTTCGTCCCGGTCCCAAGGTCCCGGTCCCCCCTGCCCTTGGACGCTGCCCGTAAGGCTCCGGCGGCCGTAGCGTCGGTTGTGGGGGTTCAGTCGAGGGGAATGGAGCGACCATGGGCACGAGACCGGACGCGCCGGTGCTCGCGGCGGTCAATGGGACCGAGGCGAGCCTGCGCGCATTGGACTGGGCGGCCGACGAGGCGCTCATGCGCGGCCGCAGCCTGCGCCTCGTCTACGCTTTCGACTGGCCGCTGTACCACCGGGTGCCCCAGAGCGTCCCGGAATTCTCGGCGGAGCGCCTGGCACGGGACGTGGTCGAGGAGGCCGCGCAGCGGGCCGAGAAGCGCGCCCCCGGTCTGACGACGGCGGCGGTCTACAAGGTCGGCGACGCCACCCCGATCCTGTTGGCGGAGTCGGCCGAAGCCGAACTCGCCGTCATCGGGTCGCGCATGCAGTCCCGGCTCGGGGCGCTCATCTTCGGGTCGACCGCCATGGAACTGGCCGTCGCCGGACGCTGCCCGGTCGTCGTGGTCCCCGACCGCGAGCCCGAGCCGCCGGTCGGGCGCGTCGTGGTCGGCCTGGACGGCTCGGCCTCCGCACGCGCGGCGGCGGCGTGGGCGTTCGCCGCCGCCGCCCGGCGCGAGGCCGCACTTCGGGCGGTCATCGCGCACGAGCCGGTCTCCCACAGGCTCATGGGCCGCTGGGAGGCCCCGGTGCGCGACGGGTCCGAGCAGGCGGAGCTGGAGGAGGCCGCGCGGGAGGCGCGCCGGCTCCTCTCCGAGTCGCTGGCGGGCCTGCGCGAACACCACCCGCAGGTCGAAGTCGAGGAGTCGGCGGTCCCCGGCCACCCGGCCCAGGTCCTCGCCGACGCGTCGGCCCACTCCGACCTCCTGGTCGTCGGAAGCCGCGGGCGCGGCGGGTTCACGGGGATGCTGCTCGGCTCGGTGAGCCAGTCGGCCCTGGCCCACGCCTCCGTCCCGGTCGCGATCGTCCCCTCCGACCCGCACTGACCGACCCGCACCGACCTGCCGCCGCACGCGGAGAGGAGAAGACGATGACACGGACCGTCGCCGAAGTCATGACGGCCGGGGCCGCCTCGGTCACCGAGGAGACCGGCTACCGGGAGATCGTGGAGAGGCTGCTGGAGCGCAACACCAGCGCGCTTCCCGTGGTCGGCCGCGACGGACAGGTGCTCGGAGTGGTCACCGAGCAGGACCTGCTGCACAAGGCCGAGTTCAAGCAGACCGACCAGGGCGGGGACTACCGGCCACCGCTCCGGGCCCGGCTGCGTTCCCGGCTCACCGGGTCCGGTGTGCTGGTCGAGCGGGCCGACGAGAAGGCCGCGGCCACGACGGCGGCCGAGCTGATGACGAGTCCCGCGATCACGGTCGCACCCGACACCACGGTCGTGGAGGCCGCCCGCACCATGGAGCTGCGCGGCGTCAAGCGGCTCCCCGTGGTCGACGACGGCGGCCGGCTGGTGGGCATCGTCGGGCGCCGCGACCTGCTCCGGATGTTCCTCCAGGACGACAAGTCCGTCTCGGACGCCGTCGGTGAGGAGATCGGACACCTGAGCCGTGCGGTTCGAGGGGCCGACCTGTCCCACTCGGTGTCGGAGGGGACCGTCACCCTGACGGGGTCGGTCCGCTACCGCAGCACGGCGCACGCCCTGACCCGGCTGATCAACCGGATCGAGGGGGTCGTCTCGGTTGACGACCGGCTCACATGGGAGGTCGACGACCTGCTGCCGCCGTACAGCACGATGCCGGGCCGGGTGTAGCGGCCCGGAACGGCGCCGCCCGGAGGGGCGACGGACACGCCGTCCGGAGAACCGCCGGCGGTGCGGGGGACGCACCACCGGCGGTCGGCGTGTACGGGCCTGTCCCCACCGGGACGGCCGCCGCTGCCGAGGGTAGAATCCCGTGTGCGACGGGAGGCCCATGCAACCGTGGGCACGTCGCTCCGGAGGTGGGCCGTGTCCGACGACGCCCGACCCGACCCCGCGCGGACGATGGTCCCGCAGATGCGGCTCGACCAGCTCCTCGCCGAACTCCAGAACCGCCTCGGCAGCGTCGCCTCGGCCCGCGGCCGGGTCCACTCGCTCCTGAACGCGGTCGTGCTGATCGGGTCCGGCCTGGACCTGGAGACGCTGCTCAGGCGTCTCGTCGGCGCCGCCATGGACCTGGTCGACGCCCGGTACGGGGCTCTGGGCGTCATCGGGGCCTCCGGCGAGCTGGAGCGGTTCATCCCCGTCGGCCTGGACGACGGGGAGATCGCCGCCATCGACCACTGGCCCGAGGGGCTCGGGATCCTCGGGGTGCTGATGAAGCACCCGCAACCGCTCCGGCTGCGGGACATCGGCGAGCACCCCGAGTCGCGCGGCTTCCCGCCCGGCCACCCGCCGATGCGCGGATTCCTGGGGGTGCCGGTGCGGGTGCGCGACGAGGTGTTCGGCAACCTCTACCTCACCGAGAAGGCCGGCGGTGCCGACTTCGACGAGGACGACGAGGCCGTCGTGGCGGCTCTGGCCACCGCCGCGGGCGTGGCCGTGGAGAACGCCCGCCTGTACGAGGGGTCCCTGGAGCGCGAGCGGTGGCTCAGCGCCTCCGACGAGATCACCACCCGGCTGCTGACCGGGGACGACATCGACGATGTGCTGCGCCTGCTGGCCGAGCGGGTGCGTGCCATCACCGGCGCGGACCTGGTGGCCGTCGCCGCGCCCCAGGCCTCCGGCGGGACCCTGGCCGTCCGGGCGGCCGACGGGCACGGGGCCGGGGTGGTCCGGGGGCGCACCGCCGCCGTCCACGGCACGCTCGCCGGGCGCGCCTTCCGCAGCGATGCGCCCGTCAGCGCCGACATGGCCCGGGGGGACGGCGGGCCGTCACCGCTCTTGGAGGGGCTCGGCCTGGGCCCGGTGCTGCTGGCGCCCCTCACCGGGGGCGAGGACGCGCACGGCGTGCTGATCCTGGGCCGCCGTGCGGGCGCCCCGCCGTTCCCGTCGGCGGCCGCCCGGACACTGCACACGTTCCTCGGCCACGCGGCGCTGGCCCTGGAGCTGGCGAAGGCGCGCGGCCGGGCCGAGCGGCTGAGCGTCCTGGAGGACCGCGACCGCATCGCCCGCGACCTGCACGACGTCGTGATCCAGCGCATGTTCGCCGTCGCGCTGTCGCTCATGGGCTGCGTGGACCGCATATCCGCCCCGGAGCCCGCCCGGCGGGTGCAGCAGGCCGTGGACGACCTCGACGACACGATCAGGCAGACGCGCTCCACCGTCTTCGAGCTCCGGCACGCGGACGAGGAGCGGCTGTGGCCGCGCGCCCGGATCCTGGACGCGGTAGGTGCCGCCACCGATCATCTCGGCTTCCCGCCCGCCCTCCGCCTGGAGGGCCCCATCGACGGCACGGTCTCCGACGAGCTGTGCGAGGAGGTCGTCGCCGTGCTGAACGAGGCGCTGTCCAACGCCGCCCGGCACGCGCGTGCGTCCTGCGTCGATGTGGAGGTCCACGCCGTGGTCGGCGGGGACCTCACGGTGGAGGTGCGGGACGACGGGGTGGGCCTGCCGGAGGACGGGCGCCGAAGCGGGCTGGACAACCTCGCCGAACGCGCCGCCCGCCACGGTGGCGCGTTCACGGCCCACCGGCGCCCCGAGGGAGGCACCCGCCTGGTGTGGCGCGTCCCCGCCTCCGAGGCCGCCGACGCCCCGCACTGATCCCGTACTTCAGGCGGCACCTTCGCCGAGGTCGTCACCGGGGTGCGGACCCCGGTCGGTCCGCGCCGTCCGACTCCTGCTCCCGGCTGCGCACCACCACGACCGGCACGTCTGCGTAGTGGAGTACGCCCTGGCTCACCGAGCCCAGCAGCAGTCCCGCGAACCCGCCCCGGCCGCGGGAGCCGACGACGATGAGGTCGGCGTCGGCGCCCGCCTGGAGCAGCGCGTGCACGGCGTTGTCCTCGACGGCGGCGGCTCGGGCGGGGACGTCGGCGGTGGCTTCGGTGCGCGCCTCCTCCACCATGCCCTGCACGTGCTTCTCGGCGGTGTGGGCGGCGAACCGGTGCTCGACGACGTACGAAGGGCCGGACAGCGCTCCGGTGTCGATGGGGGCCGGGATCTGCCAGGCGTGCAGCGCCAGGACCTCTCCGCCGACCCGTGCGGCCTCCTCCAGGGCGAAGCGCAGTGCGGCGTCGGCGTCCCGCGAGCCGTCGATCCCCACCACCACACGGCCGCGCCGCCGGGCCCTGCGCTCCCCGTCGTCCTCCTCCTTCGGCCCGGGGACGACCGCCACCGGGCACGGCGCGCAGGCACTGACCCGGATGCTCACCGAGCCCAGGAAGACCGATCCGAGCCCGCCCAGTCCGCGCGATCCCACGACAGCCACGGCGGCCGTGCGCGCTGCGGCGCGGAGCGCGTGGACGGCGTCGGCGGAGGACACCTGCGTGCGCGCCTCCAGTCCGGGATACCGGTCGTGCAGGTGCGCCAGCGCCCGCTCCAGCAGGTGCGCCGCCCGCTCGGCCGTCTCCGGGGTCGGCGTGAGCCGCACCGGGTGCCCGAAGGGCACCGACACCAGGGGCATGTTGAGGGCGTGCAGGATGAGGAGGCCGCTCCCCCGTTCGACGGCCGCGCGGGCCGCCCACTCCAGTGCCGCCTGCCCCGGTGCGGAGCCGTCCACCCCTACGACGACGTCCCCTCGGCCGGCGTCGGCCGCAGGGTCCGCGTTGGAGCCGCCCCCGTCGGATGTGATGCCCATGGTCCTGGTCCCCTCCCTCGCGCCGCGGCCGCCGTCGGCACGGCGGCGCTCCGCTGCGGGACCAGACGGTCACCGGGGCCGGAGCGGCGGTCGTGTCCGGCAACGCCATCAGTCTGGCCGCCGCCACCGCCGCCGGGTAGCACCGTGGTTCCCGGCGGGTAAGGGCCTCGGCCCCGGCCGGTCGCCGTGGCGCGCAGATTCCGGCCCGGGCGGCCGATGACGGGCCGTCCGCCGCCACAGCGCACGGCTGCGTGCGCGATTCGTTCACGCGACGCCGATTCTGTTGTGAATCCGGCTTCTATGTGCCCTATCGGCCCGCCGAAGAATCCATGGGCGCCTCCCCCTCCTCCGGCGGGAGAATCGGCCTCCCGATTCCGGCGTAGGACGAAGGGGCGAAGCAATGGAGACGGTCACCGACGGCGCGGCCGAGCGGAGCGACGGCATCCGGCCGAACGAGAAACTGGTCCCGACACTGCCGTGCGCGGCCCCCGAGGAAACCGAGGAGTTCTACACGGCCCTCGGGTTCACGGTCGCCTACCGGCAGCGGAGGCCCTACCTGTACCTGGCCTTCTCCTGGAGCGGCATCGACGTCCACTACTTCGGCCCGCCGAAGGTCTTCGCCCCGGAGAACCAGGACACGGGCGGGTGCCTGGTGATGGTGGACGCGGTGGCCCCCTACCACGCGGCGTTCGTCCGGGCGATGCGCGAGGCCTACGGCAAGGTCCTGGCGAAAGGGTGCCCGCGCATCACCCGGCTGCGGCCGGGGGCGTCGCGGTTCACCCTCGTCGACCCGTCGGGCAATTCGCTGATCTTCATCCAGCGCGACGAGCCGCAGGAGCTGGAGTACGGCGGCTCGAAGGAGCTGGAGGGGCTGCAGCGCGCCCTGGACAACGCGAGGATCCTGCGGGAGTTCAAGAACGACGACCGCGCGGCGATGAGGTCGCTGGTCTCGGCGCTGCGCAGGCGGTCCGAGGGCGCCTCCGACGTCGACCGGGCGCTGGTGTACGCGACTCTGATCGAGCTGGCGGTGGCGCTCGGTGAGCACGGGAGGCGCGCGGAGTGGGAGGTGGAACTGCGGCGGATCGACCTCGACGGGGAGGAGCGGGACCGTGTCAGGGAGGTCCTGGCGAATGTCGACGCGTCGGACGAGTGGTTCGGCGGTCCGGGCGGGGAGGCCGCGGGGGCCGACTGACCACCGGATCCGCCGACGCCCGTCAGACGACCGCCTCGGGGTTCCCGGCGTCGAGGCGGTGCACGCCGGTCCGGTCGCAGTGCGGGGCGAGGAGCTCCCGGAGGTCGGCCACGGCGCTCTTGACCTCGGCCCCGTCCTGTCCCCCGCGGACGGTCTCCAGGATGAACACCGCCCGCGCCGAGTCCTCGGTGACGCGGGTGCGGTGGGCGTCGCGGTGGTTCCAGTGGCGGGTGAGCACGCCCGCCTCGTCGGCGTAGACGATCTCCCCGGGGCGCGGGGCCTCCACCGTGTCGGGCTGGCCGAGCGGGGTGAAGGCCTCGGTCCCCTCGGCGTGGCGGATGGCGACGCCGCCGGAGACCCGGTCCAGGTCGAAGGCGCCCGCGGGCAGGCCGTGGGCGACCGAGACCGCGTTGTAGGCGTCGACGGCCGGAGTGATGCGCGGAAGGACCCCCTTCTTGGCCAGGCGGCGGCCGAGCGCGTCGACGCTGGGGCGGAGGCGGCGGGGGTTGGTGCCGAACGCGCGGTAGGCGGCGTGCCAGGCCTCGATGCGCGGGTCGGCCTCGTCGGCGGGTGCCCAGGTGCCGTCGGCGACGCGCCGCTCCAGGTCGTCGAGGGCGGCGGTGGCGGCGGGCCAGGGCTCACGGCCCCGCAGGCCGTCGGCGGTGACCAGGGCGACGAGGGTGTCGGGGAAGGCCTGGGCGACCCCCGGGGCCAGGCGGAAGGCGGTCATGGGCGGTTCTCCGATCCGCACCCGGGGGTGCGGAGCTGTAGGATTCAATGGAACGACTTCAAAGTACATTGGATCGACCGCCACATGTCAACCGAACGACCGAAGAGCGCATTGCCATGACCGGTCCGGGACGGGCGGAGGAGGGCGGCGGCATGGCCGAGGAAGCGGCGCTGAGGACGGTGGCGCGCAACGTCCGGGTGGCCCGGCTGCGCGCGGGGCTGTCCCTGGAGGAGCTCGGCCGCCGCGCGCAGGTGAGCAAGGGGGCCCTGGTCGGCCTGGAGAAGGCACAGGGCAACCCCAACCTCGCGACCCTGGTCCGGCTGGCGGACACGCTGGGCATCCCGGTGTCGAACCTCTTGGACGGCCCGCCCGAGGACAGCGTGCGGATTGTGGACGCCGGGGGCGTGGCGCCCCTCTGGGAGGGCGAGCGGGGCGGGTGGGCCCGGCTCATGCTCACGACCTCGGGCCCGGCGCCGACGGAGGTGTGGCGCTGGAGCCTGGAGCCGGGCGAGGAGTACCCCAGCCACCCGCACCAGGCGGGGGTCGTGGAGACGGTGAGCGTGACCTCGGGCCGGATGGTGCTGGTGGTCGACGGCGACGAGTACGGCGTGGAGGCGGGCCAGACGGCCGCGTTCGCCGGGGACGTCTCCCACGGGTACCGGGGGGCGGGTGGCCGGACGTGCGAGCTGGTGATGACGGTCCACCTGCAGCCCGCCCCGGCGGAGGGGGGCGCGGCCTCCTAGAGGCCGCCGCCGGGCCTCAGTCCACCCACTTCAGATACTGCCCGTGCGGAGCGGCGACGGCCTTGGGACGCCCGTCGAGGGCCACGACGAAGTCACCGGTCTGGAAGGGTGCCGTCGAAGGAAGAGCGCGCCGGACGTCGGGGAGGGTCCCGGGGGACTCGTTGGAGATCCAGTGGCACGGCGCGTCCTGCACGAGCGCAACGAATTCCCGGCGCTTCTCCTCGGCGGGATAAGGGAGCACGGCACTGTGGAAGACCACAGGGGTGGCGCCGTCCGGAACCTGTTGGAGGAGCGACGCGAGCGCCTGCGTCAGGTCGCCCTGGATGACCGGGGCAGGGTGGTTGCGGGCGGTCTCCAAGGCCGCGCGGAGGCGTTCCAGCCGGTCGTTCCGACCGGGCCAGACGAGGCACTCCAGCCAGCGCACGTCGTCAGGGTCGGAGGGGTCCAGGGGGTTGAGGTCGATCCCGGCACGCCAGGCGACCCGGGGCGGCCCATCGGGGATCGGGACGGGCCCGCTGGTCGCGCACTCCAGAAGCGGCCGGGCGTCGGGGGCGCCGATGGGCGGGCCGGCGTCGTAGCTGTAGCGGTAGCGGTCGGGGTGCAGGCAGAGCCCGGCGGAGGCACCGACCTCGATCAGGGCGAGGGGTTGAGGAAGGGCGGCGAGGATCGGGAGGAGCGCGGCGCAGCGGGCGGGTTCGTTGGTCTGGATACTGCGGCGGCGCATCGTGGCTTCGACCCGGTCCCAGTGGTCGAGGAGCCAGGAGCGGAAGGCGGGGTAGTCGCCGATCGGCCCGCCGTGGAGACGCACCGCGGCGAGCAGGAGGTTGGGCTGCCGCTTGGGAAGGGGCAACCGCTCGATGAGAGCGAGGAGGTCCGGGTCGACAGCGATGCCATCGGCGAGGACGGAGTAAGTGGGAGACGTGGCGCAGGCCTCATGGTGAGCGAACCAGCGATAGCGCTGGTCGGTCGAGAACGCCGAGATCTCAGACTCCATCAAGGCCGCCTCTCCAAGAGCGTCGAGCCTCGACTATAGGAGCCGGACCGAGCGCAAATCGGTGGGCCCCGGGGGGCGGATTCCCCCGCAGAAGCGGAGAGCAGACCGCCTCGGACATCTCTCCCGGGGGGTCCATCCCCGCGTGCGCGGGGAGCAGGGTGGGGCGTCACCAAGGTGCTCGGGGTGGCCGGGACCATCCCCGCGTGCGCGGGGAGCAGAGGCACACCCGCGCGTTTTCGCTGGTCACAGAGGGACCATCCCCGCGTGCGCGGGGAGCAGGACGTGCCGCCGGTCTTGACCTCGGGCTGGTGGGGACCATCCCCGCGTGCGCGGGGAGCAGCGGTTCCTGCCGATCCCCGGGAAGGGGTTCCTGGGACCATCCCCGCGTGCGCGGGGAGCAGCGCCCCACCCGCACCCTCTACCGGTGGCACGCCGGACCATCCCCGCGTGCGCGGGGAGCAGAGCTCAAGTACCGGGTTGCGGACGTGGATACCGGGACCATCCCCGCGTGCGCGGGGAGCAGATCAGTAATAGATTCTGCAACAGCGGCCAATGGGGACCATCCCCGCGTGCGCGGGGAGCAGTACCCCAAAGAGTAGAATGTTTAGCAGGCCACGGGGACCATCCCCGCGTGCGCGGGGAGCAGTCTCCGTGACCTGGCACGATACACCAAGCAACCTCTTGTTTTGAACCACTTCCGCTCCCCCTCCCCCTGGTCCCTTCCGGGCAAAATGACCGCCATGCAGAGTCGCTGATGATCGTTCTCCCCGGCCCCACCGGCCACTCTTTATCGCATAATTTCACGCTTCGCACACACCACGCTGGGGAACGTGACCGCGGCCTTCTCAGGCCGCCGACCACCGGGCGGGCGCTCACCTCGATACTCGCCCTCGGCGTCGTCGGGATCGTCCTCGTCTACGTCTTCCGTGAGCGTGTGCGGAGCCGGTGACCTTGACGACCGTCGCCCGGCACTCCCTCACCCGTCTTCGTGGGAGGCCGGGGCGACGCTCGAACCGCGGATGCGGCCGCGACCGCGGCGGTCAAAGGACGGTGCAGGACCGGCCGTTGAGCGTGAAAGCCGTCGGCTCGGGGTTGCTCCCACTGTGGGAGGCGTTGAAGCCGACACTGACCGACCCACCCGAGGGGATGCTCCCGTTCCAGCTCGCGTTGGACACGCTCACCGTGGAGCCTGACTGCGACCAGTCGCCCGACCAGCCGTTGGAGATCTGCTGGTCGGCGGGGAAGTCCCAGGACAGCTCCCACCCGTCGAGCGCGGAGGACCCGTTGTGCGTGACGGTGACTTCACCGGTGAAGCCGTCGGCCCACTCGTTCGGGACCGAGTAGTCGACCTCGCACGCTCCGGGTGCCGCTCCTTCCCCTGTGGTGGCCGCGACCGGCAGGGAGGGGTCGGAGGCGTTCCCGGCGGCGTCGTGGGCGACCACGGTGAAGGAGTACTCGGTCTCCGGCTGCAGGCCGGTGACGGTCGTGGAGGTGCCCGTCGCGCTCGCGACCTGCTCACCGCCCGCGTGCACCGTGTAGCGAACGACACCGACGTTGTCGGTGGCCGCAGGCCATGACAGCTCCACCGAGGACGACCCGACCTCGCCGACCTGCGGCTGTCCGGGGGCGGTCGGTGGCTCGGAGTCCGAGGCCCCTCCCTCCGCGAGCGCGTCGTGGACCGCGCCGTAGGCGGGTTTGGGGTTGTAGTCGTCGCTGAAGAGGAGGGGCGCGCCGTACCCCGGGAAGACGTCGGGCACCCAGGAGTACTTGTCGACGATGCCCCAGACCGTGACGCCGATGCAGCGGTCCACCGCGAGGCAGGCATCCATAACCTGGCGGTAGTCGCGCGCCTGCTGCTCCAGCTCGGCCTGGTCGGCGGGCGTCTGGATGCGCACGTCCAGCTCGGTTACCGCCACGTCCAGGCCGAGGTCGGCGAAGCGCTGGATGTTCTGCTGCATGTCGCCGGGCACCTGACCGTTGATGAGGTGGGCCTGCATGCCGATGCCGTCGAGCGGGACGCCCTGCTGCAGCAGGGAGCGTGCCAGGTTGTAGTAGGCGTCGCTCTTGGCGTTGATCCCGTCGATGCTGTAGTCGTTCAGGTACAGCTTCGCGTTCGGGTCGGCCTCATGGGCCATACGCAGGGCATCGGCGACGAAGTCCTCACCGAGGGTTTCGTAGAAGACCGAGCCCCGCCAGGAGCCGTCCTCAAGGAAGATCTCGTTGGCCACGTCCCAGTAGGCCACCCGGCCCGCGTACCGTCCGGCGACCGCGTCGATGTGTTCGCGCATGACCTGGCGCAGCTCGTCCTGGCCGAACCCGCCGTTGGACACCCAGGAGGGGAGCTGGCTGTGCCAGACCAGCGTGTGACCGCGTACGCGCTGGCCACGGGCCTCGGCGAAGTCCATGAAGGCGTCGGCGTTGCCCCAGTTGAACTGCCCCCGCGAGGGCTGGAGCGCATCCCATTTCATGGCGTTCTCGGCGGTGGCGGCGTTGAACTCGGTGCCTGCGAGCCGCGCGAAATCGGGGTCGTTGTTGAGGTGGTCGGCGCCGAGGGCGGCCCCGATCTCGAAGCCTCGGGCCTCGGCGTGCTCCCGAAGCGGTGCGTCGGCGTGGGCGGGGGCGGGGACCAATAGCACGGCACCGGCGAGCAGGGCCGCCGCCCCGGCACCGAACCACCGCCGCAACCGCGAGGGGTACCGCGCGCGGGGGCGACCGGGGTGGTGGGGCCCATGTCCTTCCGCTTCCATGTCGCTCCTCCTGGGGGCCGGATGAACGTTCGCGAAATGGGAGCGCTCCCATTCACAGGTGAGGAAATTAGCACCGAGAGTGACGACCCGGGAAGGAGTCATCACCGAGACAAATCAGCACCGGTGGGGTAGCCCGTCACACCATTGAAGCGGCGGGTCTCCCCATGCCTCGTGGGCGGCCTATCCGGCCGCGCCCGCTACTGGGCTCATGGAAGTGGGCATCGGTCGGTAGCGGTATGGGGGTCACGGTGCCCCACTCCCCCGCGCGCGCGGGGAGCAGTGCCGAGACCCCAAGGGCCACCGCAACGAGTGGGGTCCATCCCCGCGCGCGCGGGGAGCAGCGCTCACTCACCCGCGACAAGCGCCTGCTGGTGGGTCCATCCCCGCGCGCGGGGAGCAGGGCGCGATGATGCCGGTGCAGGACCGCGTCACGGGTCCATCCCCGCGTGCGCGGGGAGCAGGACGCCCTGTACCGCGCCAGCCGGTTCCCGCAGGGTCCATCCCCGCGTGCGCGGGGAGCAGCACCGACGCCGACGCCTGCGCAGCCGCCGAAGCGGTCCATCCCCGCGTGCGCGGGGAGCAGGATGGATTGCAGTAATTATCGCGGGGGTCGGTGGGTCCATCCCCGCGTGCGCGGGGAGCAGCGCGAACCGATGATCGCCACGATCGACGACTGGGGTCCATCCCCGCGTGCGCGGGGAGCAGTCATCGGACGAAGCGCTGCTCCGCTTCTTCGTGGGTCCATCCCCGCGTGCGCGGGGAGCAGACTTGTTGACCTGGGACGACACACCAAGCAAACTCTTGTTTTGAACCACTTCGCTTACTCAGAGGGGCGATGTCCGAACCTTCGTGCGTCCCGGAAATCTACCGCCCCACCCGCACAAGCGCTCGCTGAAGCCCTCTATTCGCTGATCAGGATGACCGCCGGGTCCTCGAAGGAGGTCCAGCCGCTCAGTTCGACCTTCTCCGGCACGGCGCTGCTCGGTAGGTCGAACGGGATCTTCCCCTCAGCGGTGCTCCCCGGGTTGACCTCCTCGAAGAGGGTTCCGCCCTCTTCGGCCAGGACGCTGGCCGACTCGTCGGGCGAGTACTCCTTGCCGTCGGTGTCGATCACCCGGGCATCGGTCGAGGCGAAGTACTCGGGCTCGTTCCCGACGTTCCGCGCCTCCACCGACACGACGACGTACCGCCCCTTCGGCTCGGACGAGAACGGGGGCTCCCCGAACGTGTCCACATCGTCCTCGACCCGCGTCACCGTGAACTCGAACCCGCCCGACATGGCGGGCTCACCGACGCCCACAGGACCGCCGTCCTCACCGCCACCGGACGTGCCACCGCCGCTGTCGGACAACCGGTTCACCAGCACCGTGCACCCCACGACCACCAGGATCGCGAGAACGGCCAGCGCCGCGCAGCCGATGCCGATGATCTTGCCCCACGGTGTCTCCTTCCCCTGCCCCTGGGGCGGGTACGGCGCGTACCCACCTCCGGGAGGCGGATAGCCGCCGCCCGGAGGCACACCTCCCCCGGGTGGAGGAGGCCCCTGTCCCGGAGGCGGCCCTCCGGGCGGAGGTCCTCCCCACCCGCCCGGAGGCGGTCCTCCCTGAGGCGGCCCGCCGGGAGGTGCGCCGCCCGGGGGCGGGCCCGCGTTCATCGGTCCGGGTGGCGCCTGTCCCCCGGTCGGGTAGCCGCCGTCGGGCCCTGGCCCAGGAGCGGGGCCGGGGCCAGGGCCTCCGTGCCCCGGAGGCTCACCGCCGGACGGCGGCGGGCTGTACCCCGGAGGCCCGGCTCCCGGGGCCCCTGCCGCTCCGCCCGACGCGCTCGGCTCACCCGCGCCGCCAGCGGCACCGGGAGCGTTCGGGCCGCCCGCGGCCCCACCCTGTGGTCCGTACGGGCCCGGCTCGCCGTACGCGGGGGCGAACCTCGGGCCGCCCCGCTCCCCCGACGGCGGTGGGCCGCCGACCGGACCGCCCGCCCCGGGCACACCGGTCGGAGGGGTCTCCGGAGCGGGTGGCGGCGACGGCATCTGCGCAGGCCCGGTTCCCTCAGGAGCGGCACCCTCTGCCCCTGCTGCGGGACCGAAGGAATCGGACGGACCACCTCCCGGCGCCCTGTAGCCACCGGGGTCTTCGACGTCCTCTCCCCGACCGGCATTCGCACCGCGCCCGACAGGCTCATCCGGCCTCGCCGCCTCGCCCGCCCCCTCGCGCGGAGGCGGCGCGTCGTCGGGCCACGGCCCCCGGCCGCTCGCCTCGTCCCCCTCCTCGGACGGGTGTCCGCCCGCGTCCGGATCCCTCTCGGTCATCGCCTCGCCCCCGCTCGCAGGGCGGCCCCGGACTCGGCTCCCCCCGGGCCGCCATCGCATCGAACGCGAGAAGTGCTACCCGGAGTTACGGAAGAGACAAACTCCACTCACTGTGCGTATTGGGCAAACAGGTCGGGGAGGTCGGCCCCGGCCGCTTCAGGACGCGGGCACCGGCCCCGAGCGCCGCACCCACAGCGCCAGAACGACCACCGGCAGGACGAACACCGCCGCGAACGCGTTCAGGCCGCCGAACCCGGCCACGGACAGCAGCACCCCCGACATCGCACCGGCCGACGCCCCGCCCAGGTTCATCGCCAGGTCGGTCACGCCCTGCGCCCCCGGGCGGCGCTCGGCGGGCAGCGCCTCGGCGAGCATCGCCGACGACGCCACCAGCCCGAACGACCACCCCAGCCCCAGCAGCACCAGCCCCGTCATCACCAGCGGCTCGCGGTGGTCGGACGTGCCCGCCACCGCCACCGCCACGACGAGGACCACCTGCCCCGTGACCAGCGTGGGAATCCGCCCGATCCGGTCCGACAACCACCCCACCAGCGGGGACAGCGCGTACATCCCGGCGATGTGCAGGCTGATCGTCACCCCGATCACGGTGAGCGCCGCCCCGCCGTGGGACATGTGCACGGGCGTCATCGTCATCACCGCCACCATCACGGTGTGCGAGGCGACCGTTCCGACGAGGGCCAGCAGCGCGCGCGGCGTGCGGGCGATCAGGCGCAACGACTCCAGCGGCGGTTCCTTGCCCGCGCTCGCCGCCGTGTTCCCGCCGACCTCGCGCGCCACCAGCAGCGGGTCCGGGCGCAGCAGCACGAACGTCAGCACACCGGCGAGGAGGAACGCCGTGCTGGAGAAGAGCAGCGGCCCGAGCAGCGGCTCCAGGCCGAGGGGGCGGGCGACCGCCGCCCCGGGACCGGTGAGGTTGGGCCCCGCGACCGCCCCCACCGTCGTCGCCCAGACGACGAGCGACAGGTCGCGCCCGCGCGTCGCGTCGGCGGCGAGGTCGGCGGCGGCGTGCCGGGCCTGCAGATTGGTGGCGGTCCCGGCGCCGTACAGGGCCATGCCCGCCAGGAAGACCGGGAACAGCCCGGCCTGGGTGCCCCCGATGGCGACCCCGCCGCCCACGGCCGCGATCAGCCACCCCGTGCCGAGACCGGGGCGCCGCCCGCGGCGCGCCGCCAGTCCCGCGAGCGGCAGGGCGAAGACCGCCGCCCCGAGGGTGATGGTGGTGGTGGCCATGCCCGACCAGCTCTGCGAGCCGGTGAGGCCCTCGGCGATGAGGCCGCCCACGGACAGCGCCGCGCCGACGCCGAGACCGCCGATGACCTGGATCGTCACCAGGACGCCGACGGCCCACCGCTGGACCCGCACAGGGTCGTGTCCGCTCCCGGCCAGGGTCTGTCCGCCGCCGCGCGCCTCCTCGGCCGTCGTCATCGCGCGTCCACCGCCGCTTCCCTCGCCCGGCGCGCCCGATGCCGTCGCACGGCGCGTCAAATCGTCATATGACCGGGGCAATGCTATGCGGCGCCGGTGACGGACCGAAGAGGCGCCCCTGGGGCTCGGCCACCGCGCGCCCGCGCGGGAGGGGCGAGGACACGGGAAGGGCGAGGGCGGCGGGATGGTGCCGACGGCATCGGCGACCCCCCATTCACCGGCCCCTGCCGGACGCGGGGCCATCAGAGCACAAGGAAGCAGGCGGCGACGAGGAAAGGTCGGCGGCCCTCGCGGCAGCGTTGACGATCGCACGGAGTGTGCGTGGTCACCGTGATGAGCGGCGACGGCACATGCGGGGCGGCTCCCCGGGTCTATCTGCCGGGCGGCGGGCCGCCGGAGTGTGAGGTAGCGGGCAACGACGGCAGAGCAGGTGCCCCGCTCACGGGCCCCGGCCGCCTGCGGGCCGTCGGGGTGTGAGGTGGGAAGGCGGCCGACCTCCGTCGTCGCTGCTGCCTTTCCTTGCGCTCCGGCGGCCCGGCGCCCGGCAGGAGCCCATGAACGGGGCACCAGTCCTGCCGTCGCCGCCCATCACGTTGACCGTCCGCATGTACGGCCCGCTGAACTTCGCCGTCGCCGCCTCTTCACCTGGCACTCCGGCGGCCTGCCACCCGGCAAGCAGCCCGGAGCCGGGTACCAGCCGACCCCATCGCCGCCGACATCGGTGACCATGCACACGCCCGGCGGCCGACAACACTGCCGGAAGGAGCGCTGACCTCTGTCGTCGCTGCCCATCCGCCCCGCGCCCCGGCGGCCCGACCCGGCCGGTGCCCGTGGCCGGAGCCCGTGAGCGGGGGACCTGCCCTTTCGCCGCCTCCCGGTCCGAGAGGGGGCCGCCGCCCGGCGGGCGAGGCCGGAACCCCTCCGGCGTCGGACGTCACCGCCGAAAACGGCGGCCTTCTGCACCTCCGGCACCCGACCGCGCGACCGCAGGGGCCGCCGATCCTCGTCACCCGCCGAACGGCCGGAGGCCGGAACCGGGGGCCTACCGTCCGCCGTACCGCCACCTCAGGAAGTCGTACTCGCGCTCGGTCTTGCGCATCTCCCCGTAGAGCGCCTCGGGGTCGGTCGCGTGCACGACCGCTCCCCCGGGCGGGACGGGCCAGCGCGCGAACGCCCAGTAGCGGCGGGTGTAGGCACCCCACACCACCACCCACGCGCCCTGCTTCTGCCACTCGATGTGAGCGGCCACGCGCCTGCGGTCCTCGTCCTCATCCTCCATCGCAGGGGACGCCATACCCGCACGCATGACGGGCGAAAGGGCCGAAAGTGGACGGCCCTCCCCTCTGGACACCGGGCGCGCGTCCGCTCCCGGAAACGGGGTGGAGGGGGCGCTCCAGCCGACGCGGGTACCGCGGCCGACGCCGGGGCGGCTCCGACGCCCGGCCGGGCCCGAGGGCCCCGGCCGGGCGTCGGAGCCGGACGCCTGAGTATGCCGACGGAAAGTGAGAGCGCCTGTTCGCCGGTGCTGACAGCGCTCTGGTGGCTCGGCGCGACGCGGTGTCGGCGGGTTCCGGCACCGCCACGGCCTTCCTCGTCGCCGGGCGTGGCGGCCGCTCGCCGCACCTCAAGGTCGTCCGGCCCCGCTTCGCTGCGGGCAGCGCTCCGCCTTGGCCTGCGGCTTCGCTGACGGCATTGGGGGCGGCCGCCGGAGAAGGGCAGGCGCACCCCGTCGCACACGGCGCCGTCAGGACTCATCGACACAGCCCTGCGGCGAGCGGAGGCGCTGTCGAGTCTCATCGACGAACGCTCTCCGCGCTCACGAACGAACTCAGGCGTCAGCGAGCGCCGGAGGACGTCAGCGGACGCCCGCGGCCTGCCTGCCGGACACCTGCTCGGACCCCGGAACCGGCTCGGCCGGGTCCTCTCCGAGCTCGATGATGCGGTTCTCCCGGTCGACGTGCACGATGCTGGGCGTGTGCCGCCCGCGCTCGGCCTCGTCCACCTGGGCGTAGCCCATGATGATCACCAGGTGCCCCGGCTTGACCAGGTGCGCCGCCGCGCCGTTGATGCCGATCACACCGCTGCCGCGCTCGCCGGTGATCGCGTAGGTCACCAGCCGCTCGCCGTTGTCGATGTCGACCACGTGCACCTGCTCGCCGTCGACGAGGTCGGCCGCCTCCATGAGGTCGGCGTCGATGGTGATCGACCCCACGTAGTGCAGGTCGGCCTGGGTCACCGTGGCGCGGTGGATCTTGCCGTTGATGAGAGTGCGCTGCACGTTCTCGGTCCTCGTTTCGCGTTCTCGCCGTCTACAGGCCTCGGAGAGGTCCCGTGCGGCTCCCATGATGGCGTGCCCGCTCGACCACCGAGAACGCGGGGGCCCGCCCGGGTGTTCCCGGGCGGGGCCGGAGGGGTCCGGCGGGGGAGGCGGCCGCCGCGGCCCCCGGCCGATGGTGTCCGCTGAA
>NZ_ANBH01000121.1 GCF_000341185.1 Nocardiopsis chromatogenes YIM 90109 | reverse complement strand
CCCCCCCCCCCCCCCCCGCCGATAGGCGGGGTGCCGGTCAGGGCACACGTAGAGGGGGCCGCCCCGAGGCCGCGACGGACGCGCCGACCCGCTCGGACGGGGATTCCGCGGACCTGGCCGTCCGCCCCGCTCACCTCACCCGTTCAGTCGTCGTGGTGGTCGTGGTTGGCGGTGCCCCTGCGCCAGTAGCCGTCCACCACCGAGGTGGAGTTGCGCACGAACCCCATCTCCTTCAGCCGGCGCCGCACCGGCTTGAGCGAGTCCGCCTCACCGCCGAACCAGGCGAAGCCGGTCCCCTCGGGCGGGGTGAAGTCCGCCAGGGCCCGGTCGAGCAGGTCGGTGGCGCCCGGTTCCGCGCCGTCCCGGTGGAGCCAGGTGATGCGCGCCCCCTCGGGCGCGTCGATGTAGCGCTCCTCCTCCGCGTCGGCGACCTCCAGGAACGCGAACACGCGGGCGTCGCGGTGCAGGTCCTCCAGGCGGCGGGCCACCGCCGGGAGGGCCGTCTCGTCGGCGCCCAGCAGGTGGTAGTCGTAGCCGTGGTCGATGTGCAGGGTGCCGCGCGGCCCGAGGACCCCCAGCTCGTCGCCGGGGCGGGCGGCCATGGCCCAGCGCCCGGCGGGCCCGTGGTCGTGGGCGACGAAGTCGAGCACCAGCTCGGCGGCCGACGGGTCGTAGCGCCGCACCGTGTAGTCGCGGTACGTCAGGCCGGGGGCGCGCATGTTCCACCGCCCCTGCTCGTCCATGTCGGGCAGGCGCGGCGTGCGCTCCCCCTCCCCGGGCAGGAAGACCTTGACGTGGTCGTCGAAGTTGTCGGTGCGGAACCCGTCCAGCTCCTCGCCGGTCAGCACCACGCGGATCATGCGCGGGGTGACCCGGTCGACCTCGCTGACCCGCAGGGTGCGCGGCTGCAGCGGGTACCACTCCAGCCTGGGCTCGGTGAGTGCGGCGGTCATGCGGCCTGCTCCTTCTCTGGCTCGGGTGGGGTGCGGGGCGGGGGCGCCCCCGCTCCGGGCGGGCGGGCCCGGCGCAGGCCGGGGAAGGCCCCCGCGATGGCGGCGGTCAGCACCGCGGTGGCGGCGCCGCCCGCGAGCACGGCGGCGCCGGGGCCGACGGCGGCGGCGAGCACGCCGAGCACGACCCCGCCCAGTGACCCGCCGACGGTGTTCTGCGCGGTCCAGACGCTGTTGACCCGTCCGCGCAGCGTGTCCGGGGTGTGCGACTGCAGCAGGGCGAACCGCAGGATCTCTTCGATGATCTCGGCGAAGCCCAGTGCGGCCAGGGCCAGCACGGCCGCGGCCAGCGCGGTGGAGGCGCCGAGCCCGGCGGCGGCCGCCCCGCACAGGGCGACCGCGGCCAGCAGCACCGCCCCCGCGCGGCGCAGGTGCGCGGTCCAGCCGCTGGTCAGCGAGGCGGCGACGGCACCGGCCGCCGAGGCCGAGTAGAGCAGCCCGGCGGTCTGCTCCCCGCCGCCCAGGACCCGGTCGGTCAGTTCGGGGATGAGCACGTAGGGGGTGGCGAACAGCAGCTGCACGAAGCCGAGCAGCAGGATGGGGCCGACGACGCGGTCGCGGACCGCGAAGCGCAGGCCCTCGGCGATGGCGCCCAGCGGCGACGGCGCGGCGGCTGCCCCCGTCCCGTCGCCGGGGCCGGGTTCGGGCGCCATGGCGGGCAGGCGGGCGACCATCAGGGTCGTCACCGCGGAGGCTGCGGCCGTGATGCCGTAGACGACGGGGTAGCCCAGCAGCGCGATGAGCGCGCCCCCGGCGGCGGGGGCGACCACGCTGCCGAGCTTGCCGGTGAGCGCCAGCAGCGCCCCGGCGGCCGGGAGCCGGTCGCGCGGGAGCAGCCCGGGGACCGCCGCCTGCAGGGCGACCTGGCTGAAGGTGCCCAGGAACCCGTTCAGGGCCGCGCACAGCACGATCGCGGCCAGGGCGGCCGTGCCGTCGAGCCACAGGGCGCCCAGTGCCAGGCCGGTGAAGGCGACCGTGGCGGCCAGTCGGCCGGTGACGATCAGGCCGCGCCGGGGGCGGCGGTCGGCCAGCACGCCGGCGACCAGGGTGCCGCCGAGCACCGAGACCCCGTTGACGGCGTTGACCAGCGCCACCATCGCCGACGACCCGGTCAGGCCGTAGACCTGGAGGGGGAGCGCGACGAGCGCGAACCCCAGCCCGAAGACGGACAGGGTGCGCGCGGCGAAGACGTTCCGGAAGGGGCGGCTGGCCTTGAGGGGGGTGAGGTCGATGGCCGCGCGGCCCACTGCCCGGCGCAGCCGGGGGCCGCGCGCGCTCACGCCGCGCCGGTGGCCCCGGCGCCTTCCATCGCCTCGCGCAGGCTGCGGGGCCGCAGGTCGGTCCAGTTGGCCTCGATGTGCTCAAGGGCGGAGGTGCGGTCGGCGGGCCCGTAGACGGTGGTCCAGCCCGCGGGGACCTCGGCGAACTCCGGCCAGAGGGAGTACTGGTCCTCGTCGTTGACGAGCACCAGGAAGGTGCCCTCGGGGTCGTCGAAGGGGTTGGTCATGGTCCGGTCCTCGATGGTTCGGTGTCCACGGTGCACGGGGCGTTCCCGCCCACGGGCCACCCTCCCGCACATCGACGGTTTAGGCAAGCCTTGCCTTATGGATTTATGTGTGGCCTGCGCCGCCCGCACCCGCCCGGGCGGGGCCCCTCCCACGCCGACGGCTCGGCGCGGACATCCCGGCGGCCCGGAAAGCGGGAACGGGCGGGCCCGCGGGATGCGCGGCCAGATCGTTGATGGGACTGGATCGTTGATGAGAGATGTGTGCCCCGGTCAGTGGTCGTAGGCCACCACCGGCAACCGTTCGGCCGGGGCACCGGTCAGCCGGTCGTGCCCGATCGCAGCATAGAGCGCGCCCCCTCCGGCCCCCGGCCCATGAGCCCCCGGCGGTGCACCCGGCACGGCGCCCCAGCCCCACCCGGCCCTCCAGCGACCGGACCACCGCCCCGATCCCCTGGCGCGGCGGGCCCCTTCACCGCCCCCGTTGATTTCCCTTTCCGATCGCCTATGAAGAGGAATCCGGAAACGGCTTCCCGTCGCCCCCTTCCGCGTGCCCGCCGTCCTCCCTCAGGC
>NZ_ANBH01000120.1 GCF_000341185.1 Nocardiopsis chromatogenes YIM 90109 | reverse complement strand
CCCCCCCCCCCCCGCCGCTACCAGGGCCGCGGCCGGGCCCAGCAGACCGGCCAGCGCGCCCATCAGCGATACCCCCAGCGACCCGCCGACCGTGGCCTGGGCCAGCCACACGCCGCTCACCCTCCCCCGCAGCTCGTCGGGGGTGCGGGACTGGACGAGCGCGTAGCGCAGGATCTCCTCCAGCGCCTGGCCGCAGCCCAGCAGGAGCAGCGCCGCCAAGGCCAGGGGCACCGACCTGCTCAGCCCCAGGCAGGCCACCGCCGCGCCGCACAACCCCACCGCCGCGCACACGACCGCCCCCGGGCGCGGGACGCGCCCGGTCCACCCGCTGGTGAGCGAGGCTGCGATGGCCCCCGCGGCCGGGGCCGCATAGAGCAGCCCCGCCTCTCGGGGCCCCGCTCCCAGCACCGTGTCGGTGAACTCGGGGATCAGCACCAGCGGCATGGCCAGCAGGGCCTGGGAGAACCCCAGGACCATGAGCGGCCGCACCACCGGGTCGCGCACCGCGAACAGGGCGCCGCCGAGGGCCCGGCCGATGCCCCCGGTCTCCTCCCCCCGTTCGGGCCGGGCCGGCGGGAGGAACAGCGAGGCGGCGATCGCGGCCAGGGCGATCACCGCGGTGCCCGCGAACCCGGCGCCCACGCCGAACGCGGCCACCACCAGGCCGCCGAGGGCGGGGGTGGCCACCGCGCCGACCTGTGCGGTGAGCGCGAACAGGGCCCCGGCGGCGGGCAGCCGGGCGGGCCCGACGAGCGCCGGGACCATGGACTGCTGGGCGATGAGGCCGGTGGTGCCCACGCACCCGCTGACCGCCGCGCCGATGTAGATGAGTTCGAGGCGGGCCCCTCCGGGGAGCACGGTGTTCGCGGCGAAGAGGGAGACGACGGCCGCCTCGGCGACGGCCCCGGCCAGCACCAGGCGGCGCCGGTCGACCCGGTCGGCGAGGGGGCCGCCGACCAGCGTCCCGGTGAAGCTGGAGAGCCCGTTGACGACGCTGACGCTGGCGACGAGCACCGAGGACCCGGTCAGCGCGTACACCTGCAGGGGAAGGGCCACCATCCGGTAGCCGCCGCCGAGCAGGGAGACCAGGCGGACCGCGAAGAGGACCCGGAACCCGCCGGGCGCACGGAGGGGGCTGAGGTCCATCGCGAAGGAGGAGGCGGTCACCGGCGGCCTCCGGTCCGGCCGGCGGGCGTCGCGGACGGTGTGCGGCCGCGCGTCGCCGCTCGCCGCTTCACCGGGACCTGTGGCCGGTGCAGGTGCCGGTAACCGGGGCGCGCCTCGGCGAGGAGGCGCGGGAGCGGCCCGTCCCGGCGAGGCCCGCTCCCGGAAAGGCGGTGTGCGCGGAGCACGGCGCCAGGACCGGGACAGGCGGCAGGGCCGGGGCCGCCGGTGTCCTCGGCACCGAACACGGCGAAAGGCCCTCGTGGGGTCGCCGCCTCGTGCCCCGCGCACCGACCCCGTCGTGCCCCCGCAGGGACCGGGACCGTACCGGCGGGCGCGGCGCCGACCGCCCTGGGACCGACGCGGCGGGCGAACCGGCCGCTCACGAGCCGGGGACGCCGCGCACGGACCGCGCTCCTCGCGAGCGGTGTCCGGGGGCGGCCGCCGCAACGCCGGAGGGGGTGGCGCCCCGGCGGGGACGTCGACCATGCGCTCAGCGGGGCAGCACCGAGCACGCGGCGCTCTCTACTCCTCCTCCTACTCCTCCCCATGGTCCCCTTCGGGACGGTCGGCGAAGAACAGGGCCGCCTTCTTGTGTGGCAGGTCGACCTCGCCCTCGAAGCGCAGGCCCGCCCGTTCGGCGGCCTTGCGCGCCGCGGAGTTCGCGGCGTCGGGCTCGNGGCGGCGAACACCGCCGCCGACACCGCCGCGAAGACGCGCGCCCCGAGCCCGCGCCCGGTGTCCTGCCGTTCCCCGATGGCGATGTGCAGGCCGATGTCGTGCGGCTCGGAGCGGTAGCACTCCCCCACCACATCACGGGCTGCTCGGTACAGCTCGATGTAGGCCACGTCGCGGCCGCTCTCGGACACCAGGACGGGGCGGGAGAACGTCCCGGAGCACTGCCCGGCGATCTCCTCGGCCCAGCGCTCCCTGGTCCAGGACCGCTCGAAGAAGCGCTCCACGTGCGGGCGGTTCATCCACGCGTGCAGCACTTCCAGGTCCGTCCCCTCCGGGCGGGCGACGCGCAGAGCGAAGGGCCCGGCCGACGCGGGGACGGGCGGCGGCCCTGCGGCGAGGGCGTCGGGGCCCGCGGGGATCTCCCGCGGTGAGCGCCAGGGGGCTCGGGTGCTGTCGGGCACCGTTGGGTCACCTCCGTTGTCAGGCGCGACGGTCCGCCGCGCGCGTGCGCCCGCCCCGGCGCCCCCGAAGGGGGCCGAGGCGGGCTGCGGTCACAGGACCGGTCCCGGTCCTTGGTCGTGTCCGCCGGATCGGCGGACCGTGGTCCGGCCGGAGGGCGCCGACGTCTCCACCGCTCCGGCGGAGTCCGTCCGGCCCGGCATCCCGGCCCTGTATCGGAAGTGCCGACGCGCTCCACCCCCTCGGGCGGCTTGGGACGTGCGGGGGTCCCGAGTACTTCTCCATCGCCCCGCAGCAGGCGAGTGGCCGGTTCCGGCGGCGCCGCTCCGGGGGGGCGCTCCGAGCGAACGGGCCGGGCGGGCGGCCCGGGCGCAACCGATGAGAACCGGCCGGCACCGGCAGAGGCGAACCGACGCAGCCCCCTGCCGGTGCCGGCGGGCCCGGCTCAGAGCTGCTTGAGCACCCGCTCCTCCAGCTCGTCGAAGACCAGCAGCCCGGTCGTGTAGCTCATGGCCCCCACGTAGGGCACCGGGTAGACGCGGTCCGCCTCGGCCGGGGCCGTCTCCTCCCACGGCCCCTGGTCCATGATCTTCTGGACCTCGGCCTCCGGGTCGCCGTTCTCCTCGGCGCGCACGATGACCGCGTCGTAGTCGTTCAGCCGGTCCAGCTCCTCCGGCGACAGGTTCTCGCTGAAGGCGCCGTCCTCGGCCTCCTCGGTGAACTCCAGCCCCGCGTCGGCGAGCACATTCGGCCCGTGCGCCTCGCGGTGCTCCAGCACCCAGGTGCCGTCGCCCCAGGCGGCGACCGACGCGAAGGTCATCCCGTCCAGCTCGTCGGCGTAGGTCCGGGACAGCTCCTCCGCGCGGGCGTCGTACTCCTCGATCAGCTCGGCGTGGGCGTCGGCCACCCCCGCCGCGTCGGCGATCCTCTGGCTCGTCTCCTTCCACTGGACCGGCGCGTCCATGGCCGCGACCGCGACCGGGGCGACCTGCTCCAGCTCGGAGTAGTCGAAGTCCATCGCCGAGGCCAGCCCGGACACGATGAGGTCCGGCTCCAGCTCGGCGACCTTCTCCACGTCGATCTCCAGGTCGGTGCCGACCGACGGCAGGGACTCGACCTTCTCCAGCTCCTCCGGGGTCAGGCTGGTGTCCTGGGTGCCGCGGGAGACGCCCACCAGTTCGGCCTCCTCCACCGAGATCAGCGCGGGGACCGCCCACCCGATGGCGACGATGCGCTCGGGGGACTCGGGGATCTCCACCTCGCCGTCGGTGTGGTCGCTGGCGAAGGCGCGCGTGGCGGCGTCCGGGCCGTCCGCCGCGTCCGTGCCGCTTCCGCAGGCGGCCGTCGCCAGGGCGAGGACCGCGGCGGCGGCACCGGTGGCCAGGCGCCTGGCCAGGGTCAGGGGATGTGCGGTTGCGGCGCGTCCCTCCATGGTTCTCCTGCTCCGTTCCGAAATCGTGGGTCCTGCCAAGATAGGCCAGGCTTACCTTACTGGTCAGTGGTCCGTCCGCAACGCCCGGGGTGCGCCCGATTCGCGATCGTGACCTTCCCCCGGTGCGGCGGAACCGGCGCGGACGAGCCCGTCGCGCAGGGCGCGGCCGACCGCCTCCGCCCCGTCGCCGTCGAGCATCCGCAGGTGGGGGGCGGGGACCTCGGCCGTCTCCAGCGGTCCGGCGGTGAAGCCCTTCCACGCGTCGACCGCCCCGGCGGGGGTGTCCTCGGCGGTGAGCAGCAGGACCGGCCCGGAGTACCGCGGGGCCCGCGGATCGGGATCGGCCCGGAGCAGCCGGGCGGCGAGCCGGTGGTTGGCGGCGAGCGGGTCGTCACCGTCGGCGCCCCCGGCGCCCCCGGCGCCCCCGGCGGCGTCAGCGGCGTCAGCGGCGTCAGCGGCGTCGACGGGATCGGCGGGATCGGCGGCCCCAGGCACGCCGTCGTCGCCCCGGAGCCCCGCCGCCCCCGGAAGCGGGGCGTCCAGGAGGGCCACCAGGCCGACCTCCTCGCCATCGGCCTCCAGCAGGCCCGCCATCGCGTGCGCCACCGCCCCGCCGAACGACCATCCGGCCAGGTGGTAGGGGCCCACCGGGCGCACGGAGCGGATCCGCTCCACGTAGGCGCGGGCCAGCTCCTCCACCGACCCGGGCCGCCCGCCGCCCGCCGCCGTCGCCAGGTCCGGCGATTCGATCCCGAACAGCGGCCGCTCCGGCGGCAGGTGCCCGCGCAGCCCGGCGAACGGCAGCGCCATCCCGCCGGAGGGGTGCACGCAGAACAGCGGCTCCTCCCCCGCCCCCGCGCGCAGCGTGACCACTCCCTGCGGGTCGCCGCCGCGCCCCCGCAGGAACGCGGCCAGGGAGGCCGGGGTCGGGTGGGCGAACAGGTCCGACACCGCGGGAGCCTGCCCGGTCTCCGCCGCGATCCGCGAGCGCAGCCGCACCAGCAGCATCGAGTGCCCTCCGGACGCGAAGAAGTCGTCATCGGCGCCGACCCCGTCGGCGCCCAGCACCTCGGCGAACAGCGCGCACATCACGGCCTCGGCTCCGTCCCGGGGCGGGCGGCCCGGCGTCGGGGCCGCGGCGGCGTCGGGCACCGGCAGGGCGTCCCGGTCGAGCTTGCCGTGCGCAGTCAGCGGCAGCGCGTCCAGCGCGACGTAGGCCGCCGGGAGCATGTAGTCGGGCAGCCGCCCGGCCAGGTGCGCCCGCAGCCCGCCCGCCTCCGGGGCGTCGGCCCCGGGGGCGGGCACGACGTAGGCGGCGATGCGCCGGTCGCCCGCGACCGGCTCCCAGGTGTCGACGGCGGCCGCCGCGACGCTCTCGTGCGCCTCCAGCGCGGCGGCGATCTCGCCCAGCTCGATGCGGAAACCCCGCACCTTCACCTGCCCGTCGGAGCGGCCGATGTAGTCCACGGACCCGTTCGGCAGGCGCCGCACCAGGTCGCCGGTGCGGTACATGCGCGCGCCGGGCGCGCCGGACGGGTCGGCGACGAACCGCTCCGCGCTGGTGCCGGGCCGCCCCAGGTAGCCGCGGGCCACCCCGGCCCCGGCCAGGTACAGCTCCCCGACCACGCCCGGCGGGACCGGGCGCAGCCGCGCGTCCAGCACGTAGGCGCGGGTGTTGGCGGTCGGGTGCCCGATCACCGGCCGTTCGCCGTCGGCCAGCCGCGCCGACAGGGCGTCGACCGTGGCCTCGGTGGGGCCGTAGAGGTTGTGCACCTCGGTTCCGGGCAGGGTGCGCAGCCGCGACCACAGGGTGCGCGGCACCGCCTCCCCGCCGACGCCCATGGTGAGCGGGTGGGCGCGGGAGCCGTCCTCGCCGGGGCGGTCGAGCCCGGCGGCCAGGAGTTGCACCGCGTGCGAAGGCGCGACCTCGACGAAGTCGATCCGCTCGGTGCGCAGCCGCCGCACCAGCAGCTCGGGGTCGTGCATCTCCTCCTCGGTGGCGATGTGCAGGGCGTGGCCGTCCAGCAGCCAGAGCTGCGGCTGCCAGGAGGCGTCGAAGGCGAACGACCAGGAGTGGGCCACGCGGAGCCGGTCCCTCCCGGCGCGGCGGCGGGTGGGCAGGTAGAGGGTCTCGCGGTGGCTGGCGAACAGGTTGGCGATGCTGCGGTGCTCGACCTGTACACCCTTGGGGCGCCCGGTGGAGCCGGAGGTGTAGATGGTGTAGGCCCCGCAGCCGGGGGTGAGCGGCGCCGTCCGGTCGGCGTCGGTGGGGTCGGTGTCCGGGCGGCCGGAGGCCGTGTCCGGGCGGAGCACGAGCAGCGGGTTCGGGCCGTCGTTCCCGGTGGGTGCGGGCCGAGCACCGCCGGGGGCCGAAGGGCCGCCGTCGGCGGTCCCCGCCTTGGGGCGCGCGTCCCTTTCCGGCGCCGGGTCGGCGCCGTTCCCGGCCGCCCCCTCCGCCGCCCCGTCCGCGCGACGCGCGCCGACGGGTGCGGGCCGCCCGCCGTCGGCGGCCTCCGACCGCGGATCGATGGCCGTCGTCGGCACATCGGTGTCGCCCTCCGCCGCCATGAGCGCCGACGCCGGGGCTCCGTCACCTCGGGCCGCGTCCCCGGGCGGGCGCGTCTCGGCGGCGGCCGGGGCGTCCGCCCCCGGTCCCTGGTCCGCGGCGGTGCCGCCCTGCGCCTGCCGCACCAGGCCGGAGGCGCGTTCCTCCAGTTCCGGGGCGGTGATGAGCAGGGCCGGACCGGCGTCCTCCAGCATCCCGGCGATGCGGCCGTCCGGGTAGGCCGGGTCGATCGGCAGGTAGGCCGCGCCGGACTTGAGAACGGCCAGGATCGCCGCGACGGTGTCGGCCGAGCGCGGCAGCAGGAGCGCCACGAGGCGCTCCGGCCCGGCCCCTCGGGCGATGAGCTCGTGGGCCAGCCGGTTCGCGCGCGCGTTGAGCTCGGCGAAGGTCCACTCCTGCCCGGCGCAGGAGACCGCCGGGGCGTCGGGCCCGTCCGCCGCCTGCCGCTCGAACAGCTCCGGCAGGGTCACCGGGCCGGCGGGCACCGCGGGCCCGGATGCGGCCCCGGCCGCCGCCCGCTCCTCCTCCGGGGCCATCAGCCCGACCGTGCTCAGCGGCGTGTCCGGCGCCGAGGCGACCGCGTCCAGCAGCCGCTCCAGGCGGAGCAGCATGTTGCGGGCGGTGTCCGCGTCGAACAGGTCGGTCGAGTACACCAGGGTGCACTCCAGACCGCCGCCGTCGGCGCCGCCTCCGGGCCCGGCACCGGCGCCCCGGTCGGCGAACTCGAAGGCCAGGTCGAACTTGGCCGCGTCGGCGCGCACCGGGTACCGGGCCACCCGCAGCCCTTCCATCTCCGGCGGGGTCGGGCCGCCGTTCTGGTAGGCCACCATCACCTGGAACAGGGGGTGGCGGCTCATCGACCGGGCGGGGTTGAGCAGCTCCACCAGCCGCTCGAAGGGGATGGAGTCGTGCTCGAACGCCTCCAGGTCGGTGTCGCGCACACGGGTGAGCAGCTCGCGGAAGGCGGGGTCGCCGGAGGTGTCGGTGCGCAGCACCAGCGTGTTGACGAAGAAGCCCACCATCTCGTCCAGGGCGGCGTCGTCGCGCCCGGCGACCGGGGTGCCGAGGGGGACGTCGGTGCCCGCGCCCAGACGGGTGAGCAGCGCCGCGACGGCGGCCTGCAGCACCATGAACGCGCTGACGTCCGCCGAGCGCGCGAGCGCGCGCAGGCGGGCCTCCAGGTCGGCGCCGAGCACCGTGCCGACCGACCCCCCGGCGCCGCGCGCGACGGCCGGGCGGGGCCGGTCGGTGGGCAGCGGCAGCTCCTCGGGCAGGCCGCTCAGCCGCTCGCGCCAGTAGGCGGCCTGGCGGGCGGCCTCGCTTCCGGGGTCGTCCTCGGATCCGAGGACGGCGCGCTGGTGGAGCCCGTGGTCGGCGTAGCGGACGGGCAGCGGCGTCCAGGAGGGGGCGCGCCGGGACCGGCGGCGCTCGGTGTAGGCGCGGCCGAGGTCGCGCAGGAGGGGGCGGGCCGACCAGCCGTCGGCGGCGATGTGGTGGATGACCAGCAGCAGCACGTGGTCGTCGGGGCCGACGCGGAAGAGGCGGGCGCGCAGCGGCGGCTCGTCCTCCAGGCGGAACCCGGCGGCGGCCTCGGCGCCGAGCGCCGCGTCCAGGCCGTCGGCGCCGACGTCGGTGACGGGCAGGGCGGGCCTGCCCTCCTCGGGGGCGAGGATGCGCTGGTAGGGGACGCCGTCGTCCTCGGGGAAGACGGTGCGCAGCGTCTCGTGCCGGTCCGTGAGGTCGCCGAGGGCGCCCCGGAGGGCGGCGCGGTCGAGGTCGCCGGTGAGGCGGGCGCAGAAGGGGATGTTGTAGGTGGCCGACGGCCCGTCCAGGCGGTACAGGAACCACATGCGCTGCTGGGCATAGGACAGCGGCGGGCGCGCGGGGAGCTCGGCGCGGCGGAGGGCGGGTCGGGCCCGCTCCCCGCCGAGGCGGCGTGCGAGCCCGGCGACGGTCGGCGCGTCGAAGACCGTCCGCAGGGGGACCTCGCGGCCCAGGGCGCCGCGGATGCGGGCCACCAGGCGGCCCGCGAGCAGGGAGTGGCCGCCCAGGGCGAAGAAGTCGTCGTCGATGCCGACCTCGGGCACCCCGAGCACGTCGGCGAACAGGTCGCAGAGGAGCTGCTCGCCGGGGTCGCGGGCGGGACGCCGCACGGCGAGCGCGGCGAAGTCGGGCGCGGGCAGGGCGGAGCGGTCCACCTTGCCGTTGGGCAGGACGGGCAGGGCGGCCATGGGCACGATCGCGGCCGGGACCATGGCCGGGGGCAGCACCTCGGCGAGCCGCGCCCGGAGGGCGGCGGGGTCGAAGGCGGACGCGGCGCCGCCTGCGGGAGCGGCATCCGCGGCGTCGCCTGCGGGAGCGGCATCGGCCCGCGCACCGGCGCGCACCGGGTTCTCGGCGCGGTCGGGCCCGTCGATCGCGCTC
>NZ_ANBH01000119.1 GCF_000341185.1 Nocardiopsis chromatogenes YIM 90109 | reverse complement strand
GGGGCCCGTGCGGACGTCCGCACGGGCCCCGCGCCCGGCGGAACCGCCGATTTCGGCAGACCCCGCCGGACCGGCACCCACACCGTCGGCGGGTGGCTCGGCCCCACCCATACGCGAGCGATCCGCACCGGCATCGCCCCCACGCCCAGGAGTCACCCCACCACCAGCCGCATCCACACCGGGACCGCGCCCGACGGGACCACTCCCTACAGCGGGACCGGCGGGCTCGGGGCCGACACGGTCGCCGTTCGGGGCGGTCGCATCGGTCCGCGCCCGGGAGCCGTCCCTCCGGTCGGCTGGCGTCTCTCGCCTACCGTTCCCGTCCCCGGCCGGGACGGCGTAGCCGACCAGCATCGGCGCCCCCNNNCGGCGGCCGCCGCGACCTCCGGCCGTGCCGCCAACGCGGCCTCGGTCTCCTCCGGCTCCACCCGGAACCCGCGGATCTTGACCTGGTTGTCGGTGCGGCCGAGGAACTCCAGCAGCCCGTCGCCGTTCCACCGCACCAGGTCGCCGGTGCGGTACATGCGGGCGCCGGGCTCGGCGGCGTACGGGTCGGCGATGAACCTCCCGGCCGTCAGCCCCGGCCGGTTCAGGTAGCCGCGGGCCAGCACCCGCCCGCCGCCCGGCCCGGGCTCCTCGGCCAGGTACAGCTCCCCGGGCACACCCGGGGGCACCGGCCGCAGCCCGCCGTCGAGCACCCGGGCGCGCACCCCCGGGTCGGGGCGGCCGATGGGCACCCGCACCTGAGCGAAGTCGGGCGGGCACACCCCGATCGTCGCGTTGACGATGCCCTCGGTGGGCCCGTAGCAGTTGAACATCGGCCCGCGGGAGGCGAACCGGCGCACCAGCGCGGGCGGCACCGCCTCGGTCCCGGCGAGCACGGTCATCCCCGGCGGCAGGTCGGTGCCCTCGGGCATCGCCGACAGCAGGGCCGGGGGCAGGGCGGCGTGCGTGACGGCGCGCTCGCGCAGGAAGTCGGCCAGCGGCGGGCCGGGCACCCGCAGGTCGTCGGGGAGCACCACCAGGCGGCCGCCGCCGAGCAGGCCGATGCACATCTCCCAGAACGCCACGTCGAAGGCGGGCGACGCCGTCTGGGTGATCACCGCGCCGGGCCCGGCGCCGATCCGCCGGTCGGCGGTGGCGGCGAGCTTGGCGATCCCGGCGTGCGGGACGACGACCCCTTTCGGCGTGCCGGTGGATCCCGAGGTGTAGATGACGTAGGCGGCGTTTCCGGGGGTCAGCGGGGCGGTCCGGTCGGTGTCGGCCACCGGTTCCGGGGAGGCGTCGGCGATCTCGGCGGAGTCGCGGCCGTCGGGCACCAGCAGCGGCGCACCGGTCAGGCCGCCGACCCGCCCCGCCAGGTCGTCGCAGGCCAGCACGCACACCGGGGCGGCGTCGCCGAGCATGGTGGCCCACCGCTCGTCGGGGTGGGCCGGGTCCAGGGCCAAGTAGGCCGCGCCGGAGGCCATGACCGCCGCCAGGGCGATGATCAGCTCGGGCGAGCGCGGCACGGCCACGGCGACCGTCCGCTCAGGACCGGCTCCCCGGGCGATGAGCGCCCGGGCGAGGCGGTTGGCCCGGTCCCGCACCTCGGCGGAGGTGTATGCGGTGTCCTGTCCGTCGGAGCCCCGCCCTTCCAGCGCGGGGGCGTCGGGGGCGGCGGCGACACGGCGCTCGAACAGGTCGGGGAAGGTGGCGGCGGGCTCCTCGACCGGGCCGCCGGAGGACAGGGTCTCCAAGCGCTCCCGCTCCGCCGCGCCGGGCAGGGCCAGTCCCGCGACCGGGGCGCCGGGGTCGTCGGTGACCGCCCCGAGCAGGCCCGCCATCCAGCCGCCGATGCGGTCGGCGAGGGAGGCCGGGACGCGGTCCGGGCGGTACCCGAACTTCAGGCGCAGCCCGCCGTCGGGGGCGCCGCCGGGGATCGCGGCGGCGGACAGCGGGTAGTGGGTGGCGTCGGCGGCCCCGCGCACGCGCGCGCTCAGCCCCGGGACGTCCTGGGCGGGGTCGGCGCCCTCCAGCGGGTAGTTCTCGACGACCAGGAGGGTGTCGAACAGCTCGCCGCCCCCGGCCGCGGTCTGGATGTCGGCCAGGCCGAGGTGGTCGTGGTCCAGCAGGTGGGCCCGCTCGTCGCGCAGGCGGGTGAGCAGCCCGGCGGCGGTCTCGCCGGGCCGCAGGGCCACGCGCACTGGAACCGTGTTGATGAACAGGCCGATCATGGCGTCGGCGCCGTGCAGCTCGGGCGGGCGGCCGGAGACGGCCGTGCCGAAGACGACGTCGTCCCGGTCGAGCAGCCGTGCGAGGAGGAGGCCCCAGGCGGCCTGGAGGACGGTGCTGGGGGTGACGCCGCACTCGCGGGCCAGGGCCTCCACGCGCCGGGTCAGGTCGGCGGGAAGGTCGACGGTCACACCGTGCGGGGCGTCGTCCGCGGCGGCCGCTGCGTCCGCGGCGGTCTCGGCCCCGAGGGCGTCGGCTCCGGCGGTGTCGGCTCCGGCGGCGAGGGCCCGGCGCTCGGCCTGCGCCGCCTCGGTGATCCGGGTGGGCCCCGGCACCCCGGCGAGGGCCTCGGCCCAGGCCTTCTCGGCGGCGGCCGTGTCACGGGAGCCCAGCCAGGCCAGGTAGTGGCGGTAGGGGGCGGGCTTGGGCAGGGACGCGGCGCCGTCTGCGGCGTAGATGCGCATCAGGTCGCGCACCAGCAGCGGCAGGGACCACCCGTCGAGGAGGATGTGGTGGTGCGTCAGGACCAGGACGTGCCGGTCGGGGCCGGTACGGGCGAGCACGAACCGGATCAGCGGCGGCCGTGCGAGGTCGAAGCGGGCCGCCCGCTCGGCCTCCAGGAGGTCCGGGACGGCGTCCTCGGTGGTGTCGGTGTGCCGCCAGGCCGCGGGCACGGACTTGCCGACGAGGGCGGCGGGCTGGCCGTTGCGGCGGCGGCGGAACGCCGACCGCAGGTGCGGGTGGCGCACCAGCAGCGCGTCGGCGGCCCGGTGCAGCCGATCGGCGTCGAGGGGGCCGTCGAGGTCGAGGGCGACCTGCACGTTGTAGGCGTCGGCGGCGCCGTCGCCGAGACCGCTGTGGAACAGCAGCCCCTCCTGGAGGGGGGTCAGCGGGAGGATGTCCTCCAGCCCGGATGCGCTGCTCACTCGTGTCCGCCTTTCTGAAGCGTGCGTCGTACCGGGTCCGCCTGGGCGGACCGGAAGTCCTTGATGGAGTGGATCGCCGGTCATACCGGCGCCTCGGGGGTCCGGCGCGCGGGCACGTCCCGGTGGCCGATGGCCGGGGCCGCCGCCCGCGCTCCGATCGCGCCGTCCGGAGGTCCTCCCGAGGGAAGATGCCGGTCATGCCCGGTCACCGTTCGCCGAGGTGCGGACGGCGCGGAGACCCGGTGGCCTTCCGCCCGGCTGGGGCCCGTGAGCGGGGTACCTGCTGGGCCGCCGCCCACCGGGCGGCGAAGCCGCACAAGAGGGTCGCGCGGCAGCGCCGGGACACCGGCCGCACGTGGGCCGAGCGCGTCGCGGCCGACCACGACCGGATCGCGGTGGAGGACTTCGAGCCCTGGTGCCTGGCCAGGTCGACCGCGGCCCGCAAGGCGGCCGACGCCGCGATCGGCGCGACCAGGGCGGCGCTGATGGAGGTGGACCGCAAGCACGCGCGGGACGTCCGTCTCGTGCACCCTGGGCACACCACGATGGACTGCGCGGAGTGCGGAGCGAGAACCAGGCACGCACTTCCCCTTTCCGAGGGAACCTATGCCTGCACCGCGTGCGGGGCGGTGTCCCCCAGGGACAAGAACTCCGCGCGTGTGATGCCGGTCCGGGCGGGTTGGACCCCGGACGGTGTCGAGGGTGTGAGACCGCCCGGTCCGCCGGTCCGGGCGGCGGCCTGAGCCGTGAATCCCCGTGCACGCCGTGGAGGCCGGGATCGCCCCTTCAGGCGGGGAAGCCTTCACAGGTCCCACTCCGCTTCGAACTCTTCGATCTCGGACTGGTCCAGGCCCTCGAAGGCCATGTCGGACGGGGTCGCCCCGCCCGCGTCCGGGGTGCGGGCGTGGGTCGCCAGCCCCGCGAGCTGGGCCGTCCACTCCTCGGCCAGTGCTCGCACCTCCTCCTCGGTGAACAGGTGCTCCGGCCACGCGAACGTCGCCGTCAGCTCGGCCCCGCCGTCGCCCTCGCGCGTCGAGGCGATCACCTCGAACGCGTACCGCACCGGCGCGTCGGGGTCGGCGCCCGGAGGCAGCGCCCCCGTCTCGGGGGCGGGGCCCCACGCCTGGGACTCCGGGGCCGGTGCGATGCGCCCGAGGTTGTTGAAGAGCACCTGCGGCCGCGCCCCTCCGGCGAGCGCTGTCCCGGCCCCGGACAGGTGGCGCAGCAGGCCGTAGCCCGCCCCGCTCCCTGGGACCGAGCGCAGCTGCTCCTTCACCGCCTTCAGCGCCAGGCCCGCCTCCGGGCCGCCGGTGCGCGCCCGCTCCGGGTCGACGCCCGGCTCCAGGCGCACCGGGTGCACGGCGGTGAACCAGCCGACGGTGCCGGAGGTGTCCAGTCCCCCCGCGTCCTCCGGGTCGCGACCGTGCCGCTCCATGTCGAGCAGCAGGGGGAGCTGCGGTGCGGCGCCCGACCGGTCGGCCCTCCACTGGGCGAAGGCCAGGGCCAGCGCCGTGAGGAGGGCATCGTCCGGGCCCGCGTTGTACAGGGCCGGGAGTCCGCCCAGCACCTCGGCGGTGTCGGCGGCGCCGAGCCGGACCGTCGTCCGCCGCACCGTGGCGGCGGTGTCGCGCTCGGGGTCCGGTGACGGTTCGGGGACCTCGGCGGGCGCGGTGATGCGCTGCCAGTCGGCCAGCTCGGCGCGGCGCTCGGGGGACGCGGCGTCGGCGACCATCCGGCGGGCCCACGTCTCGAAGCTCACCGGGGGCGCGGGGAGCGCGGGCACCTTCTCCGCTGCGTCCTGCCAGGCCGCGGCGAGGTCGGAGCGCAGGACGCCCCAGGAGACCCCATCCACGGCCAGGTGGTGGACGACCAGGACCAGGCGGCCGGGGCGGGGGCCCCGGTCCAGCCACGCGGCCCGGAGCACGGCCCCGTCACCAGGCGAGAGGAGGGCCTGCGCCCCGCGCACCTCTTCGGCGGCGACGGCGGCCAGGTCGTCGCCGCCGATGCCGGACGCGTCCCGGCGGTGGAGAAGGTCCGAGGCGCGCACGTCCTCCGGGGCGGTGATCACGAGGCGGGGAGGCTTCCCGGCCGCCCTCACCGAGGCGGAATCAGAATCGGAGCCATCGCCGGCGACGGCTGTACCGGCGGTGCCGCCGGGGACCGCTGTTTCGGCGACGGCCGTGCCGTCGGCCCCATGGAGGCCCCCGGATTCGGCCCTGTCCGCGGCCTGCGCAGTGCCGTCGGCGGCGCCATCGGCCGCGGACCTGGCCGACGGGGCGCCGATCTCCGCCCGCGCGCGCAGCATCGGGTGGGCGTCGATGACCGCCTGCAGTGTCCGCTCGATCCGGGCGGCGTCGGCCTCCGGCGGGGTGTGCAGCACCATCGCCTGGCTGAACCTGTCGAACGGCCCGCCCTGCTCCAGCATCCAGTGCATCACCGGTGTGAACGGCACCTCGCCGGTGTCGTCCGCTCCCCCGGTGCCCTCCCCGCCGTCCGGTTCGGTCCGGCCGGCGACCGCCGCGAGCCCGGCGGGCGTCTGCTCGGTGACCACGTCGGCGGGGGTCAGCGCGATCCCGCGGCCCCGTGCCCGGCCGACCAGGGCGATCGCCTGGATGCTGTCGCCCCCGAGGGTGAAGAACCCGTCGTCGGCACCGACCGAGTCCAGCCCCAGGACCTCGGCGAACAGCGCGCACAGCGTCTCTTCGGCCGCATCGGCCGGCGCACGCCCTGCCCCGGCCCCGGGCAGCTCCGGCGCGGGCAGCGCCTTGCGGTCCAGTTTGCCGTTCGGGCTGAGCGGCAGCGCGTCAACGACCATGGTCTGGGCGGGCACCATGTACTCCGGCAGAGCCGACCGCAGCCCCGCGCGCAGGTCGTCCGGGTCGAGTGCCGCCCCCGGGCGAGGGACGGCGTACCCCGCGATGCGCGGTGCCCCGGAGGCGCCCCCGTGCACGGCGGCGGCCGCGGCGGCCACCCCGGGCAGGCGGGCCAGCGCCGCCTCGATCTCGCCCAGTTCGATGCGCAGGCCTCTGATCTTGACCTGGAAGTCGGTGCGGCCCAGGTACACGATGCCGTCGGGACCGCGCCGCACCAGGTCGCCGGTGCGGTACATGCGCTCGCCGGGGGCCCCGAAGGGGCAGGCCACGAACCGGTCCGCCGACAGGTCCGGGCGCCCCACGTACCCGCGCGCCAACTGCTCCCCCGCCAGGTACAGCTCCCCGGCGACACCGTCGGGCACAGGGGTGAGCGAAGCGTCGAGGACGTACACCCCCGTGTTCCACACCGGATGCCCGATGGGCACGGAGGTGTCCGCCGCCGATCCCGCATCCGGGCCCGGTTCCGTCGCGTCGAAGGCGGTGACGTCGACGGCGGCCTCGGTCGGGCCGTACAGGTTGTGCAGCTCCACACCGGGCAGCACCGACCGGAACCGCCCGGCCGTGTCCGCGCCCAGCGCCTCGCCGGAGGCGAAGACCCGGCGCAGCCCTGTCGGCCGTGCCGCGTCCGCCACGGCCGGGTCCTCCAGGAACGCCGTGAGCATGGAGGGGACGAAGTGGCAGACCGTCACCCCCTGGGAGCGCATCAGCTCCGCCAGGTAGG
>NZ_ANBH01000118.1:4015-75879 GCF_000341185.1 Nocardiopsis chromatogenes YIM 90109 | reverse complement strand
GCCGCCCGGTCGGGGCCGGGGAGCGGGGCACCGCCTGCTCCGCCGTCGCCGCTCTCCACCTCACACTCCGGCGGCCCGCCGCCCGGCCGAGGCCCGCGAGCGGGGGATCTGCTGAGCCGCTGTCGCTCCGCTCCGGCGGCCGCGGGCGGACGGTCCGCGCGACACCGATCACCGGGCACCGGTGGCGGAGGCCCACCTCCGCCACCGGTCCCTTCCCCCTCCTTAGCGGACCGCTTCGCACTGGCGCGGCGACTGCGCGCCGTCGTCCTCCACCGTTTCGAGCCACCGCAGCACCGCCGCCGCCGTGTCCTGGGCGCGCCCCTCCAGCATCGTCAGGTGGTCGCCGCCGGTCACCGCCTCCTCGTGCGGGGGCTCCCAGGTGAACCGGTGGCTCCGTCCCTCATCCCCCGGGGCGCCGTCCTCCGGGCGCAGCACGAGCGCGGGCGCCGCCACGGGCTCGGGCACCCACCCCCGGAACAGCGCCAGGTGGCCGCCGCTCGCGGTCGCCCGCGCGTCGTCGGCCAGGCGCATCTCCTCCTCGCCCTCCAGCAGGACCCGGGCCGCCACCTCGTACAGGCGCTCGTCGTCCGGCATCGGCGGGTCCACCAGCACCAGAGCGGCCGGGCGCACGCCCGTGCTCTCCAACTGCGCGGCCAGTGCGTGCGCCGCCCACGCCCCCGACGACCGCCCGACCAGCGCGAACCGGCGCCCGTCGACGCGTTCGCGCAGGTTGCGGGCGTGCAGTTCGACCAGCGCGTCCACCGCCGCCGGAAGCCGCTCACCCGCCGAGAACCCCGGATGGGTCAGGCACACCGCCTCGGCCCGCCCCTCCACGGCCGCCGCGAAGCGCGCGTACTCGTGCGGTCCGGAGTTCATGAGCAGCGACGGCACGCACACCAGCACCGGCGCCGAGTCGGACCCGGCCGCCGCCAGCCGCTTGGGCGGCGGCACGTCCCCGGCGTCGAGGGCGGACTCGAACACCGGGCGCAGCGCCGCCGCGGCCTCCAGCATCCGAATCCCCTCGGCCGCCCGGCCGGTCCTGCACGCACGGAGCATGAGGTCGACCAGGCCGTGCCCCTCCCGGGACGGATTCCCCTCGCCCGCCGCCGGCGGGGCGGGGGCGGGAGGGGCGGCCGTGTCGGCGGCCAGCACCTCCGCCAGGTGCGCGGCCAGCCGCTCCGGTGTCGGGTGGGCGAAGGCCAGCCCTGCGGGGAGCCGCCGCCCCAGGTCGGTGGCGAGCCGGTTGCGCAGCTCGACCGCGGTCAGCGAGTCGAACCCCGACTCCAGGAACTCGGCGTCGGCGGGCACCGCCGCGGGGTCGGCGTGGCCGAGCACCTCCGCGGCGTGCCCGCGCACCGTCTCAAGGAGCGCGGCGCGCCGTTCGCCTTCGGGGAGCGCGGCCAGCGCGGCGGTGTCCGGCCGGGTGCGCGCCCGCTCGGAGGCCGCGGCCCGCAGGGCCCGCCGCCGTGGGCGCGCCGGGGCCGCCAGGTCGCCCAGCAGCGGGGCCACCGCCCCGGTGCGGCGGGCGTGCTCGCGCGGCCCCGAGGGGTCGAACAGCATCGGCACCGCATGGGTGCGCTCCCCCGCCAGGCCGGTGTCGAGCAGGCCGGTCCCGGCGTCGGCGGGCATGGGCACCAGCCCGGCGCGCGCCATGCGCGCCTGGTCGGCGCGGCCCAGGCGCCCGGCGGGCCCGCTCTCCACGTCCCACAGGCCCCAGGCCAGGGAGAGCGCGGGCAGCCCGAGCGCGGCCCGGTGTGCGGCGAGCCCGTCGAGGAAGGCGTTGGCGGCGGCGTAGGAGCCCTGCCCCGCGCTGCCGAGGACGCCCGCCGCCGAAGAGAAGAGCACGAACGCCGCAAGGTCGTCGCCGAGGGTCAGCTCGTGCAGCGCCCAGGCGGCCTCGGCCTTGGCGGCGAGCACGCGGCCGGACCGCCCGGGGGTCTCGGCCTCGACGGTGGCGTCCTCCACCACGGCGGCCGCGTGGAACACACCGGTGATCGGGCGGTCCGGCGGCACCTCGGCCAGGGCGCGCTCCAGGTCGGCCCGGTCGGCGACGTCGCACGCCCGGACGGCGGCGTCGGCCCCCAGGGACCGCAGCCGGTCCACCAGCCGCCGCGCCCCGTCGGCGTCCGGGCCGCTCCGGCTCAGCAGCAGCAGGTGCCGCACCCCGTGCCCCCGCACCAGGTGCTCGGCGACGAGGCCGCCCAGAGCGCCGGTCCCTCCCGTGATGAGGACGGTCCCGGCCGGGTCCAGCGGCCTCGGCACGGTGAGTCCGAGCTTGCCGGTGTTCAGGCCCATCTGCAGCCGCCGCATGCCCGCCCCGATCTCCCCCACCGGCAGGCAGGCGGCCGGGAGCGGGCGCAGGTAGCCGCGCTCGAACAGGGACAGCAGGTCGGTGAGCATGTCTCCGATGCGCTCGGGGGACACCTTGGGCAGCTCCAGGGAGTGGTAGCGCACGCCCGGGTGCCACTCGGCCACCTCGGCGGGGTCGCGCAGGTCGGTGCGGCCCAGCTCGACGAAGCGTCCGCCGCGCGGCAGCAGGCGCAGTGACGCCTCCAGCATCTCCCCGGTCAGGCAGTTGAGCACCGTGTCCACGCCCTGCCCGCCGGTGGCGTGCAGGAACCGGTCGGCGAAGCCGGGGGTGCGGGTGTCGGCGATGCGCTCCTCGGGCAGCCCGGCGGCGCGCAGCAGGTGCCGCTTGTGCGCGGCGGCGGTGGCGTACACCTCGGCGCCCAGGTGGCGGGCGATCTGCACGGCCGCCATGCCGACGCCGCCGGTGGCGGCGTGCACCAGCACCCGTTCGCCGGGGCGGACGGCGGCCGTGCCGACCAGGGCGTGGTAGGCGGTCAGGAACACCCCGGGGCTGGTGGCGGCCTGCGCCAGGGTCCAGCCGTCGGGGACGCGGGCGAGGGTGCGCCGGTGCGCGGTGCCGACGGGTCCGACCGCGCCCACCACCAGGCCCATGACCCGGTCGCCGGGCGCCAGGTCGCCCACGTCGGCGCCGACCGCGGTGACCACCCCGGCGGCCTCGAACCCGATCGGCTCCCCGCCGGGGAAGTAGCCCAGCGTCAGCAGCAGGTCGCGGAAGTTCAGCCCGGCGGCGCGCACGTCGATGCGCACCTGGTCAGGGGCGAGTGGGCCGTCGGCGCCCGGGTGCGGGCGGCGCTCCAGCCCGTCGACGCGCCCGCTGCCGTCCGGCACCAGGCGCCAGGTGCGGTCGGCCGGGTCGGCGGGGGGCCGCTGGTGCGGCGGGGCCAGGCGCGGTACGAGGACCCGGCCGTCGCGCACGGCGGCCTGCGGCTCCCCGGAGGCGAGCGCGGGGGCCGGGTCGGGGACGCCGGGGGCCGCCGGGTCGGTGTCGACGACCAGGAACCGGCCGGGGTGCTCGGTCTGGGCCGCCCGCAGCAGGCCCCACACGGCGGCCCCGGCCAGGTCGGGGACGTGCTCGCCGGGGCGGGTGGCCACCGCGCCGCAGGTGACCAGGGCCAGCCGGGAGGAGGCGAAGCGCTCGTCGGCGAGCCATGCCTGCATCAGGCGCAGGGTGCGCCGGACGGCGCCGCGCGCCTCGGCGCCCGGGTCGGGGCGCGCGCCGCCGCGGGGGCGCGGTATCCCGGGGTCGGGGGCGGGCACCGGCGCGGCGACGACGGAGGGGGCGGGGGCGCCGGAGTCGATGTGCGCGGCGAGGGCCGCCAGGTCGGGGTGGGCGGTCGCGCCCACAGGGGCGGGCAGCCCGCCGAGGACCGCTGGGACGGCCAGGTCCGGCGGGCCGGTCGGGCCCGCCGCGTGTTCCGCCCCCGGCGCGGGGGCACCCTCCGTCTCGGACAGGGGGCGCCAGTCCAGCCGGTAGGCGGCGGCGCCCGCGGCCTCGGCCGCCGAGGTACCGGCCGCCTCCCGCATGGTGAGGGCGTCGGCGGTGAGCACCGGCGCACCGGCGGGGTCGACGGCGGTCACCCGGTGGACGCCGGGGGCGGTCTCGGTAATGCGCACCCGCAGGGCTCGGGCGCCGACCGCGTGCAGGCGGACGCCCTCCCAGGAGAAGGCCATCCGCACCCGCGCACCGGGACGGCCGGGGCCGCGCACTTCGGGGAGGACGGCGATCATGGCGTGCAGGCACGCGTCGAGCAGGGCGGGGTGGAGGCCGTAGCCGTCGACTTCCAGACTGTCCGGAAGACGGACGTCGCCGTAGACGTCGGCCCCCACGCCTTCCCCGCGGACCCACGCGCGCCGAAGGCCGCGGAAAGCGGGTCCATAGCGGTAGCCGATCCCGGCCATGCGGGCGTAGGAGGAGTCGAGGGGGATCTCGTCGGCCTCGGGAGGCGGCCACTGCTCAGGGAACGGAGGATGCGGGCCCCGGGAGGATGCCGCCCGCGCCGTCTGCGCGTGCGCGTCGCGTTCTGCGCCCGCCGCGCCAGCCGGGGCGGACGCGACAGTCCGACCACCCGGCACACCGGCCCCGGCACCACCCTCAGCCTCACCGCGGGCGGATGCGCTGTCACCGGGAGAGACCGGTGCGGCCTCCTCCGACGGGCCGTCCTGCACGGTTCCTGACACGGCGGAGGCGGGATCGGCAGGGCCGCTGCGCGGCGGCGGGATCTCCGCCGGGGCACCCGCCCGCGCCTGCCCGCCCCCATCCCCAGGCGCCGGAGGGCGGGAAGCGCCAGGTTGCCGCCGGTCGTCGGCCACCGCCCCCGGCCCACGGCCCCCAGCCTCCCCCGTCACGCTCGCCCCACCGGCCCCGCTCGCCTCGGCGCCGCCGGTCGCCTCCTCCTCGACCGCGACGCCCTCCGCGTGCAGGCGCCAGTCGCCGTCGCGCTCGCGGGAGTGGATCCTCAGCCGCCACGCCCCCGGCTCCGGCCCCGGTTCGGCCTCGGCGTGCAGGCGCACGTCCCCGGTCGCGGGGATCCACAGCGGCGCGAGCAGCTCCAGGCTCTCCACCGTCGGCGCCCCCGCCGCCGCGGCCGTGTGCAGGGCCAGGTCGAGCAGGCCCGTCCCCGCCAGCAGCGGCCTGCCGCCGGTGCCGTGCTCGGCCAGCCACGGCTGGTCGGCCAGGCCCAGTCGCCCGGTCAGCACCATGCGCCCGCTCCCCGGACCGTCGACCGCCGCACCGAGCATGGCGTGGCCGCCGTCCTCCAGCCCCGCCGCCGCCAGGTCCCCCCGGGGCCGCGCGGGCCGGAGCCGGTAGGACCGCCTCTGGAAGGGGTAGGTGGGCAGGTCCGGGTGGGGCCCACACGCCTCGGGGAACAGGCGGTCCCAGTCGGGGCGCGCCCCGTGCCGGTGGGCCTCGGCCAACGACGCCTGGAAGCGGTCGGGGCCGCCCTCCCCGCGCGCCAGGGTGCCCACGGCCGCCCCGGCCTCCCCCAGCGTCTGGGCGAGCCCGACCCGCGCCACCGGGTGCGCCGACACCTCGACGAACAGCCCCGCCCCCTCCTCGGCGGCGCGGCCGACCGCCGGGGCGAACAGCACCGGCAGGCGCAGGTTCCGGAACCAGTACTCGGCGTCCAGCTCGGCCCCGTCCACCGGTCCGGCCGTCACCGACGACACCAGCGGCACCCGGGCGGTGCGCGGCGCCACCCCGGCGATGCCCGCGAGGAAGTCCGCACGCACCTCGTCCACGGCCGGGCCGTGCGCCGCGAAGAACACCGCCAGCCGCCTGCTGTGCACGCCCTGGGCGGAGCACCAGGCCTCCAGCCGCTCCAGGTCGCGTTGGGCGCCGCTCACCACCACGGACTCGGGGCCGTTGATGGCCGCCGGGGCCAGCTCGGCGCCGTTGTCGGCGATCCACTCCTCGATCCGCCCGACCGGCAGCCCGACCGAGGTGGCCGCGCCGCGTCCGGCCAGGGCCAGCAGTGCGCGGCCCCGCACGGCGATGATCCGCGCGGCGTCCTCCAGGGACAGGGCCCCGGCGGCGCAGGCGGCGGCGATCTCCCCTTGGGAGTGGCCGATGATCAGGTCGGGGCGCACGCCGCACGACTCCCACAGGGCGGCGAGGGAGACCATCATGCACCACAGCACCGGCTGCACGACGTCGTCGCGGTCGAGGGCGGGCGCGCCCGGGTCGCCGCGCAGCACGGCGAGGGGCTCGAAGTCCACGTGCGGGCGCAGCGCCTCCACGCACTCGCCCATCCGGCGGGCGAACGCGGGGGACTCGCGCAGGAGGTCGCGGGCCATGCCCTCCCACTGCTGGCCCTGGCCGGGGAAGACGAACACCGTGCGGCCGGGCGCCCCGGCGCGCCCGCCGGGCACGATCCGCCCCCCTTCCGGGACCGCGCCGGGTCCGGTGCGCCCCTCGGCGAGGGCCTGCAGGCCGGTGCGGGCGGCGTCGGTGTCCCCGGCCACGACGGCCGCCCGGTACTCGAAGGCGGTGCGGGACTGCGCCAGCGCCCGCCCGAGGGCCGCGGGGTCCTCCGCCGCCCCGGGCCCGGCGAGGTGGGAGGCGAGCCTGCGGGCCTGCGCGGCCAGGGCGTCGGAGGTGCGGGCCGAGAGCACCCACGGCAGCGGCCGACCGGGCCGGGGCGCGAACGGGAGCGGGTCGGTGGGCCCGCCGGAGGACGGCCGCCCCGGGGTTCGGCCCGGAGCCGGGCCCGATCGGCCGGGATCAGCGTCTCCGCTGCTGCGGCCGTGCACTCCCCCGGCCCCGGCCGGGGCGACGGGACGTCCGCCGTCGCCCCGAACGCCCCCCGGGGCACCGCCGGGACCGGTGGCCGTGTCGACCGCACCGGCCCCCGCAGGCTCCCGGGCCGGTTCCCCGGAGCGCTCCTCGGCGCCCGGCGCTCGGCCGCCCGGTGCGGCGGCGGTCCGCCCCGCCCGGGCCGGGCCCGCCTCCGCGCCGCCGCCCTCGCCGGTCTCGTCCGGGTCGGGCGCCTCCTCCAGGATCACGTGGGCGTTGGTCCCGCTCACCCCGAACGACGACACCCCCGCGCGGCGCCGCCGCCCCGGGTCGCGCGCCCACGGCTCGTTCTCCGCGACCGGGCGCACCGTGCCGTCCCAGTCCGCATGCGGCGTCGGCGCGTCGATGTGCAGCGACCCCGGCAGCTCCTCATGGCGCAGCGCCATCACCGTCTTGATGATCCCCGCCACCCCGGCCGCCGCCTGGGTGTGCCCGATGTTCGACTTCACCGACCCGATCCGCAGCGCCCGCCCCGGCTCCCGCCCCTTCCCGTAGGCGGCCATCAGCGCGTGCGCCTCGATGGGGTCGCCGAGCCTGGTGCCCGTCCCGTGCGCCTCCACCACATCCACCTCGCCCGGCCCCAACCCCGCATCCGCCAGAGCATCGGCGATCACCCGCTCCTGCGCCGGACCACTGGGCGCCGTCAACCCGTTCGACGCCCCATCCGAATTCACCGCCGACCCCCGCACCACCGCCAGCACACGACGCCCGCCACGCACCGCATCCGACAACCGCTCCAGCATGAGCAGCCCGACCCCCTCGGCGAACCCCGTCCCGTCCGCCGACGCCGCGAACGCGCGGCACCGCCCGTCCGGCGACAGCGCCCCCTGCCGGGAGAACTCCTCGAACAGCGAGGGCCCGTTCATCACGGTCACGCCGCCCGCCAGCGCCCCGTCGCACTCGCCGCTCCGCAGCGCCCGCACCGCCAGGTGCACCGCGGCCAGCGACGACGAGCACGCGGTGTCGACCGTCATCGCGGGCCCCTCCAGCCCGAGGGCGTAGGCCACCCGCCCGGCCACGACGCTGCCCACGGACCCGGTCAGCAGGTACCCCTCGGCCTCGTCCTCGGCCCCGGCCGCGCACTCCCGGTAGTCCAGGTGGCTCACGCCCGCGAACACGCCGGTGCGGGTGCCGCGCAGCGCGGTCGGGTCCGTCCCGGCCCGCTCCACCGCCTCCCAGGCAGCCTCCAGCAGCAACCGCTGCTGCGGGTCCATCGCCGCCGCCTCGCGCGGACTGATCCCGAAGAACGCCGCGTCGAAGGCGTCGGCGCCCCCCAGGAAGCCCCCGCTGTCGGCGTAGCCGCGCACGTCCCGCCATCCCCGGTCGCCCGGGAACGGGGTGACGGCGTCGGCACCGCCGCGCACCAGGGACCACAGGTCCTCGGGCGTGTCCGCGCCGCCCGGGTAGCGGCAGGCCATCGCCACGACGGCGATCGGCTCGCGGCGCGCCTCCTCCAGTTCGCGCAGGCGCCCGCGGGTGCGGCGCAGGTCGGCGGTGGCGCGCTTGAGGTAGTCGAGGAGTTTCGCATCGTCGGCCATGCGGCGTCTCCGTTCGGGGATGTCGGGGGGAGTGCGGCGCGGCTCATGCGCCGCCGATTTCCTCGTCGATGAGGGCGAACAGCTCGTCGCGGGTGGCCGAGGACACGCCGGTGAGCAGCGCCTCCATCCGCCCCTCGGCCGCGGCCCGCGCGGGCGCCCCCTCCTTCAGCCCCGGCAGCACCTCCTCCAGTACCGCCAGGGCACGGTTCAGCCTCTCCTCGTCTCCTTCCCGTGCGGGGTGGTCGGCGGCCCCGGGCAGGAGGCCGTCCAGGTGGGCGGCGAGCGCCGCGGGTGTCGGGTGGTCGAACACGACCGAGGCGGGCAGGCGCTCCCCCACCGCGGCGGCGATCCGGTTGCGCAGTTCCAGGGCGGTGACCGAGTCGGCGCCCTGGTCCTTGAAGCTGCGGTCGTCGGCGAGGTCGCCGGGGGCGCGGTGCCCCAGCACGGCGGAGGCCTCGGCGCGCACCGCCGCCAGGAGCAGGCGCCTGCGCTCGGCGCGGTCCGCGGCCTCCAGCCGCCCGCGCAGGGTGCCGGGACCGTCCGCGCCTTCGGGGCCGTCCGCGCCGCCCGCCTCCGCGGCCGCCTCGGGGATCCGGTCGAGGAGGGTGGAGGGCCGCACGGCGGTGAAGGCGGCCGGGAATCGCGACCAGTCGAAGCGGGCCACCGCCACCGCCGTGTCGCCGTGCTCCACGGCCCGGCGCAGTGCCTCGACCGCGGTGGCCGCGTCGATCCCGGGCAGGCCGTGGCGGACCAGCCGGTCCCCGGTGCCGTCGGCCGCCATGCCCTGGTCGGCCCAGGCCCCCCAGGCCACCGCCACCGCCTCCAGCCCGAGCCCGCGCCGGTGGTGGGCGAGCGCGTCCAGCACCGCGTTTCCCGGCGCGTAGTTGCCCTGACCAGAGACGCCGACCAGCGCCGCCGCAGAGGAGAACAGCACGAAGGCGTCCAGCTCCGCGTCCCGGGTGAGGTCGTGCAGGTTGAGGGCGCCGACCGCCTTGGCGCGCAGCGCCCGCTCGATGCGGTCGGGGGTGAGCGCGTCGACGGGGGCGTCGTCGAGTTCGGCGGCGGCGTGCACGACCGCCGTCAGCGGCCGTTCGCCGGGAATCCCGTCCAGCAGGCGGGCCAGGGCCTCCCGGTCGGAAACGTCGCAGGCGGCCACGGTGACGGCCGCCCCCGCGGCGCGCAGCTCCTCGGCCAGGTCGGCGGCGCCGGGCGCATCGGGACCGCGCCGCCCCGCCAGCAGCAGGTGCGGCGGATCCGCCGCGGCGGCGAGGCGGCGGGCGGTCTGCGCGCCGAGCGCGCCCGTACCGCCGGTGATCAGCACCGTGCCCGACGGGCGCCACCGCCGCACCGGGGCGGCCCCCTCCAGGGGCGCCCGCACCAGCCGCCGCGCCAGCAGGCCCTGCGGGCGGACCGCGAACTGGTCCTCCCCGCCGGGCCGCGCCAGCGCCGCGCACAGCACCTCCAGATCGCGTTCGCCGGGGCCGGGCGGCAGGTCGACCAACCCGCCCCACCGGTCGGGGTGCTCCTGGGCGGCGACGCGCCCCAGCCCCCATACGGCCGCGTCCCACGGGTCGCCGATGCGGTCCCCGGGTGCGGCCGCCACCGCCCCGGAGGTGACGCACCACAGCGGTGCGGGGACGGCGGCGTCGCCGAGCGCCTGCAGCAGCGCCGCGGTAGAGGCCGGGCCCTGCGGCACGGCGGGGCCCTGCGGCACGGCGGGCCGCTGCGCCCCGGTGGCCTGCACGCAGACCACCCCGGCGAACGGACCGGGGACTCCCGCCAGCGCGCGGCGCAGCCCCGCGCGGCCGGTGCCGGGGTCGACCTCGATGCGGACGGTGCGCGCGCCGTGCGCCTCGATCCGGCGGGCGCAGGCACGGGCCATGGCCACCCCGGTGCCGCCGCGCTCGGCCACCAGGAGCCAGGTGCCCTCCAAGGCGGGCCGCTCGGGTACGGGGGTGCGCACCCATTCCTCGCGGTAGCGCAGCGCGTCCTGCTCCCGGTCGGCGGTGCGGCGGCGGCGCCAGTCGGCGAGCGCGGGCAGCACCGCCTTGAGGGGTTCGCCGCCGTCCACGCCGATCGCCTCGGCGATGCGGTGGGCGTCTTCACGGTCGACCGCCTCCCAGAACGCGCCGTCGGCGGGGTCCGCGCCCTCCGCGGGCCCGGCGGCGGGGCCGGGGCGGGCGGGCGCCAGCCAGTACCGCCGCCGCTGGAAGGGGTAGGTGGGCAGGGGCACCGTGCGCGGCCCGGTGCCGGGGGCGTCCTCCTGTGCCCCGTGCGTGAAGAAGCGGCCCCAGTCGATGCGGGCGCCCCGGGTGAAGGCCGCCGCGGCCGCGGCGAGCAGCCGCCCGCCGCCCGCGGCCCGGCGCGGGTCGGCGGCAGCGCCCCGGGCCAGTGCCTCCCCCACGGCTTCGGTGAAGCGGGCCCCGCCGCCCTCGCCCCGGCGCAGGGTGCCGACGGCGGCGCCGGGCGCGTGGGCCGCCTCCAGCGTCGCCCAGACCGCGGGCGTGACCGCCGGGTGCGGGCTGACCTCGATGAACAGGCCGCTCCCAGCCTCGGCCAGGGCGCGCACCACGGGGGCGAAGCGGACCGTGCCGCGCAGGTTGCGGTACCAGTAGGCGGCGTCGAGCGGCTCGGCGTCCACCGGGCGGCCGAGCAGGGTCGAGTGGAACGGCACCTCGGGGGGGCGGGGGGCGACGCCCGCCAGGGCGTGTTCGACCCGCTCGCGCACCGGCTCGACCAGCGGCGAGTGGGAGCCGTAGTCGACGTCGATGCGGCGCGCGTCGACACCGGCCGCCTCGCATTCGGCCACGGCCTCGACGACGGCCTCGACGGTGCCGGAGACGACGGTGGACCCGGGGCCGTTGAGCGCGGCGACGTGCACCGGGGCGCGCAGGGCCCGCACCCGCTCCTCCGGCAGGGCGAGCGCGGCCATGGTGCCGGTGCCCGCCAGCCCGACCAGGGCCGCGCTGCGCCTGGCGACCACGGCGGCGCCGTCCTCGAGGGAGAGGGCCCCGGCGACGCAGGCGGCGGCGATCTCGCCCTGGGAGTGGCCGACGACGGCCGAGGGGGCGACCCCCTCGGCGCGCCACGCCTCGGCGAGGGCGACCATGACCGCCCACAGGGCGGGCTGGACGACATCGACCCGCGAGAGCGGGGCCGACCCGGGGTCGCCGCGCAGGACGGCGAGGGGATCGAAGTCGACGTGCGGGCGGAGGGCGTCGGCACAGGCGTGGGCGGCCCGCCGGAAGGCGGACGAGTCGCGGAGCATCCCGGCGGCCATGCCCTCCCACTGGGTCCCCTGCCCGGGGAAGACGAACACGGGCCCGTCGGGATCGTGGCGGGGGGTGGGGCCGGGCGTCGGTGACGACGCCTGGGCCGGGTGCCCCGCGTCGGTACCGGACTTCAGGGACGACGCGGCACCTCCATCCGCCGCTCGCAGGGGAGCCGTCCCTCGACCGGCCCCGGACGGACCCGGCTCGCCGCCGCGGTCAAGGCGCGAATCGGACACCGTCTCCGGCGGCGACGGCGGCCCCGCCCGTCCCGGGACTTCCGGCGCGGTCGCCTCCTCACCGCCGTCGTCCCCTTCTGAGAGGGCTCCCTCTCCCCCGGGGGCGACCACCTCCTCGCCCCGGGCCACCCTGCCCAGACCGTCCAGGAGCGCGGCGCGGCCGTCCGCGAGGACGACGGCGCGCCGTGCCATCGCGGTACGGGTGGTGGCCAGGGAGTAGGCGACATCCCGCAACCGGTACCCCTCATGCGCCCGCACGTGGTCCGCGAGGCGGAGCGCCTGCTCCCGCAATGCCTGCGGGTCGGCGCCCGACAGCACGAACGGCCAGGTGCGCCCCCGCCCTTCGGCGCCCTCCTCCCCATCGGCGGCCGCCTCCGGCGCCGCCCCGGACCCGGGCGGCGCCTCCTCCAGCACCACGTGGGCATTGGCCCCGCTCACCCCGAACGACGACACCCCCGCGCGCTTCGGACGGCCCGTCTCCGGCCACGGCACCGCCTCGGCCGCCGGGACCAGGCCGCTCTCCTCCCAGTCGATGTGCGGCGTCGGCTCCCCCGCGTGCAGGGTCGCCGGGATGCGCCCGTGCTCCATCGCCAGCACGCACTTGATCAGCCCCGCCACCCCGGCCGCCGCCTGGGTGTGCCCGATGTTCGACTTCACCGACCCCACCACCAGGGGCCGTTCGCGCCCGCGCCCGTACGCCGCCGCCAAGGCGTCGGCCTCGATGGGGTCGCCGAGCCTGGTGCCCGTCCCGTGCGCCTCCACCACATCCACCTCGCCCGGCCCCAACCCCGCATCCGCCAGAGCATCGGCGATCACCCGCTCCTGCGCCGGACCACTGGGCGCCGTCAACCCGTTCGACGCCCCATCCGAATTCACCGCCGACCCCCGCACCACCGCCAGCACACGACGCCCGCCACGCACCGCATCCGACAACCGCTCCAGCATGAGCAGCCCGACCCCCTCGGCCCAGGCGGTGCCGTCGGCGTCGGCGGAGAACGGCTTGCACCGGCCGTCCGGAGCCAGCCCTCCCTGCGCGCTGAACTCGGTGAACATCTCGGGGGTCGCCATCACACACGCCCCGCCCGCCAGGGCCCTGTCGCACTCGCCGCCGCGCAGCGCCCGCACCGCCTGGTGCACCGCGACCAGCGACGACGAGCACGCGGTGTCGACGGTCACCGGCGGCCCGGACAGCCCCAGCAGGTAGGCGATGCGCCCCGACGCCACGCTCGGCGCCGACCCGGTCATCAGGTACCCCTCGTGCCCCCGGCCGTCGCCCGCCGTCCCGTACCCGGACGCCGTCACCCCGGTGAACACGCCGGTGCGGGTGCCGCGCAGCGCGGTCGGGTCCGTCCCGGCCCGCTCCACCGCCTCCCAGGCAGCCTCCAGCAGCAACCGCTGCTGCGGGTCCATCGCCGCCGCCTCGCGCGGACTGATCCCGAAGAACGCCGCGTCGAACTCGGCCGCGCCGTGCAGGAACCCGCCCCTGCTCACGTAGCTTCCGGAGCCCGCGCCGCCACGCGAAAGGGCGGGGTCCCACCCCCGGTCCACGGGGAACGGCCCGGTGGCGTCGCGCCCGTCGGCCAGCAGCTCCCAGAACCGCTCGGGGGTGTCCGCGCCGCCGGGGAACCGGCAGGCCATGGCGGTGATCGCGATGGGCCCGGCCGCCGTTCCCGGCCCCGGCCCCGCAGCCGACCGCGCGGTCGGCCGCCGCTCCCCGGCCCGCCCGTCCTCGCGTCCGCGCTCCAGGAAGCGGGCCAGGCGCTCGGGCGTGGGGTGGTCGTAGACGAGCCCGGCGGGCAGCCTCCGCCCCAGCGCCTCTTCCAGCGCCCGGCGCAGCTCGGTGCCGAGCGCCGAGTCGAAGCCGAGGTCGCGGAAGGCCGCACCGGGGTCGACCGCGTCCGGGGAGGGGTGGCCGAGCACCCGGGCGGCGTGCTCGCGCACCAGGTCGAGGGAGGCGGCGCCGACGGCGGTCCGGGGCGCCGGGGAACCGGCGTCCCCGCCGGGCCCGCCGTCGGCCGCGTCCTCGAACCAGTGGCGGCGGCGCTGGAACGCATAGGTCGGCAGGTCCACCATCCGCGCCCCCGAGCCGAACAGGGCACGCCAGTCCACCCGCCGCTCGGCGCCCGCGCAGAACAATTCGCCGGGGGTCGCGCCCCGCGCCCCCTCCCCGGTCGGCGCGCCCGTCTGCGCGTCCGTCGGCCCGTCCGGCCCCTCCGGATCGGTCCCGCGCGCGACCGGCGTGCGCACGCGACCGGTGACGACCCCCTCGGCGGCCCTCCCCTCCGCGACGGCCGCCACCCCTCGAAGCAGCTCATCGCGGCCGCGGCCCCGCACCGCCGCCCGGTGCGCGAGCGCCGTCCGCCCGACGGCCAGCGTCAGCCCGATGTCGGCGTCGGATGCGCCCGCCAGGGCGCTCCCCTCCTCGGTCAGACGGACGTGCAGCCGCGCCGCCTGCGCGCGCAGACCCGCCTCGGTGGCGCCGGACAGCACCCACCAGCTCTCGCCGCCGGGCGGCCCCTCCTCCGCGCCGTGCCCGCCGGGACGCGGGCGGGCCCAGGCCGCCCGGGGCGGGGGCGGCGGCCCGGCGAGCACCACGTGGCAGTCGGTGCCTCCCATCCCGAACGACGACACGCCCGCCGCCGGCGTCCCCCGGCCCGGGAACGGCTCCCGTTCGGTCTGCACGCGCAGCCGCAGCCGCTCCATCGGGATGTCCGGGTTCGGCTCGGTGTGGCCGAGCGTCGGCACCAGCTCCCCGTCGCGGACCATCAGCGCCGTCTTGATCAGGCCCGCGATCCCGGCGGCCGCCTCCAGGTGTCCGATGGAGGCCTTGACCGACCCGACGCGCAGCGGCTCGTCCCGCGCGCGCCTGGGCCCCAGGACCGCACCCAGCGCCTCGGCCTCGACCGGGTCGCCGACGGGGGTGCCGGTGCCGTGCAGCTCCACGTAGCGGATGCTGTGGGGGGCCGTCCGCGCGTCGCGGCAGGCCTCGCGCAGCACCGCCTCCTGCCCGCCGCGTCCCGGCACGGTCAGCCCCCGGGTCGCCCCCTCTCCGCCGACCGCCCCGCCGAGGATCACCGCGTGCACCCGGTCGCCGTCGGCGAGCGCCGCCTCCAGCGTCTTGAGCAGCACCAGGCCTCCGCCCTCGCCCCGCACGTAGCCGTCGGCGGCCGCGTCGAACGGGCGGCAGCGGCCCTGCGGGGACAGCCCGCCCAGCCCCGCCTCCGCGGCGGCGCTGTGTCGCGACAAGTGCAGGTGCACCCCGCCCGCGAACGCCGCCGTGCAGGTGCCCGCCCGCAGCGCCCGCACCGCCTCCACCACCGCGGTGAGCGAGGAGGACTGACCGGTGTCCACGACCAGGCTCGGCCCGCGCAGCCCCAGGATGTAGGAGAGCCGGTTGGCGATCATGGTGCGCTGCAGCCCGGCCATGGTGTGCGCGGTGGGCGGGCCGCCGCGCTCGTGCCGCTCCAGGGCGTAGTCGTCGCCGAACGCCCCGGCGAACACCCCGGTGGCCGTGGAGGCGAGCGCGGAGGCGGGGATGCGGGCGTCCTCCAGGGCCTCCCAGCCCAGCTCCAGCATCAGGCGCTGGCGGGGGTCGGTCTCGGCCGCCTCGCGCGGGGAGATGCCGAAGAAGTCGGCGTCGAACAGGTCGGGGCGGTCCACGAAGGCACCGAACCGGCCGGCCGGGCCGGCCTGCGGGTCCCCGGCGAAGGGGCGGTCGCCGGGGACGGCGCCCACCGCGCTCCGTCCCTCGGCGAGAAGGCGCCGAAAGGCGTCCGGCCCCGGCGCGCCGGGGAGGCGGCAGGCCATGCCGACGATCGCGATCGGACGGCCCCGGCCCCGGCGCTCGGCGCGGGTGGCGGGATCGACCGTCGTGGAATCCGGAACGCCGCTCTCGGTGTGGGCATCAGGGAACCGGGCACTCGACCGCATGGGAATCCACTCCAGGATCGCGACGTCCATCGAGGGGGAAAGGAAAGGGAGCCGCCTCCGGCGGGCGCGGGAGTCAGGGGAGGTTCCGGCGCCTCAGGCCGCGGCGGGCACCGCAGGGCGTCGGCGCCGCCGTCGAAGCGGCGCGGCTCTCTCCCAGGGGGCGGCGGCCGAAGTGCGGAGCTCGTACCGGGCCATGGCGATCCTCACGGTTGAGCGGCCGGGCGGACAAGCGTCTTCGGGAACGACCCGAAAACCGTCAAAATATGCGTTCCCCACAGACGGGCATAGGTGTCCCCTTCTCCTGACAATGGGGTGATCATAACTCCCGTGCATAAGCACGGCAATATGCAAGCTCATTTCGGACATGGGGCTCAGGAGGCGGAGATGCCCTCCGAACAGAGGGGACGAAAGTGGCACATGTGCCACAAGCGACAAAAAGCCCGGACGCCGATCTCATCGGCGTCCGGGCCCTGTTCCGCTCCCGGCGGCCCCGCCCGCGGCACCCGCCGCACCACGGGGCAGCCCGGCTCTACATCCGTGCGCGCATCGCGCGGATCTCCTCCAGCCATTTGCGGCCGCCCCGCTCGTCGTAGAGCCAGGTGAAGAAGTCCGGCGGGTAGTTCCACCCTTTGAGCAGCCTGTCGCCCACCCCGGGCACCTCCGCCATCGCACCGAAGATCTCCTGTACCCAGTCGGGCAGGTCCTGGTCCCACATCGTCGACACCCATTCGGACCAGTGCTGGGCGGTGTGCCCGTACTCCCAGAACGTCTCGAACGTCTGCTCCAGGAACGGCCGGTCGAACGGCTTGTCACCGTGCGCGATGATGCTGTCCAGATAGCTCTTGGCACACCGGGCCGAATGGTTCCAGCCCTGCAGCACGTATGGGTCCATGGAGATGACCACGTCGGATATGCCCAGAACCAGGCCGCCGGAGGGCAGCACCCCCACGGGGTTGCGCACCTGCGGGCGGATGACCCCCGCGGTGGTGCTGTTGCCGTCGATCAGCTCGGCGTCGCGGACCCGCTCGTAGTACGGGGCCGCGTGCATGCGCAGGTTCTCCTTCATCCACGCCAGCTGCTCGTGCGGGCGGGGGCGCACCGGCCACTGGCTGCCCCCCTCACTGGGGCGCTCGCTCATGAACAGCGCGTGGCAGTGCCCCTCCCGGGTGAGGAAGGGCACCAGGAAGAAGCAGCCCAGCGCGGGCGCGGTCCCGGCCCAGCCGATGCTCTCCTTCTCCCCCTGCTCGGGTTCGACGTCGTAGAGCAGCGCCTGGGCCGTGCCCCGCTTGCGGGCCCCGCTGAACCGGGAGGAGTCGTGGTCGAACAGCGCCCCCAGCTCACCGTGGCCCACCGCGACCACGATCAGGTCGAACATGCGGGAGAAGTAGTCGAGGTCGCTCACGGTGACCCCGTGGATGACCACCTTCCCGCCGCAGTCCTCGAAGTACTCCAGCCAGTCGGCGATCTTGACCCGCCGGTCCACCGCGATGGCGTAGCCCTGCTCGAAGTGGCTGGGCATGACCGTCGGCGGCGCCCCCGGCGGGAAGAGGCCGATGTTGAACTTGTCGATCTGGGGGGACTGCGCGCTCCAGAAGTCCAGGTGCAGCTCGCGCTCCAGTTCGAGCGCGGTCGGCATGGTCAGCTGCGTGATCGCCGGCCGCCCGGTGCGGATCTCGATCGAGGTCTGCCCGGTGATCACGGTGACGTCGTAGCCGTTGTTCAGCAGCCCGTGGGCGAGCTGGAGACCCGAGTGCCCCGCCCCCACGATGAGGATCTTGCGCATTGACGTGTTTCCTTCTCCACGAGAGGCGGCCTGCCGGAGGGTCAGCCGACCGGCTCCGCCGCGGGGTTGGACTGCAGCGCGTACCGGAGCAGGGTCTTGAGCACCGCGCCTCCGGAGGTGCGGTCCCGGGCGTCGAAGTCGACGATGGGCACGTCCGGGCTCACCTCCAGCGCCTCGCGCACCTGGTCGGCGCTGAAGTCGAGGCGGCCGTCGAACTTGTTCAGCGCCACGATGTAGGGGATGCGCCGGTTGGTCTCGAAGTAGTCGACGGCGTCGAAGCTGTCGGCGAGCCTGCGGCAGTCCACCACCACGACCGCACCCACCGCGCCGCGGATCAGGTCGTCCCACATGAACCAGAACCGGGACTGGCCGGGCGTGCCGAACATGTACATGATGAGTTGCTGGTCGACGGTGATCCGGCCGAAGTCCATCGCGACGGTGGTGGTGACCTTGGTCGGCGTCGCGGACAGGTCGTCGTGGTCGACGCTGGCCTCGGTCATGACCGCCTCGGTGGTCACCGGCGGGATCTCGCTGACGGAGCCGACGAGCGTGGTCTTTCCGGCGCCGAATCCCCCGGCGACCACGATCTTCGTCGACATCTTCGTCCGGGCGTCACTGGAAAAGTCGTTCGAGACCACGGAGAGCCCTCTCGAGAACCTGGTTTTCCGACGGGCTGGAGCCCGTGATGGTGGGGTGGATGTACACGAGGCCCAGCTCGGCGAGGTCGCTGAGCAGAACCTGGGCGACCCCCAGCGGGATCTTCAGCTCGGCCGACACCTCGGCGACCGACCGCGTCTCCCGGCAGAGCAGGTAGATCTCCTGGGACTCGGGCATCAGGTTCTCGGGCGGGTCGTGGCCCGGGTCGCCGGTGGACACGAGCGTCTGCACCATGAGCGGATGCCGCGACCGGGTCCGCCCACCGGTGAAGGTGTAGGAGCGGATCCGTGTGCCGCCCCCGCGCCTGCGGTTGCTCATAACAGTGGCATCCTCTTCATTCTCCGTGCCGTCCGTGCCACCGGGTCACTTCCCGACGACCTCGCGCAGCTCCGTGCGGAGCTGCGGGGTGAGCACGTGCGCGACGCGCTCGACCAGGCGTGTCATCTCGTAGGCGACGACGTTCATCTGCGCGCGCCGGTCGCTCAGCACGGCCAGGCAGGACCCGTCGCTGATGGCCATCACGATCAGGTGCCCCTCGCGCATCCGCACGATGAGCGACTGGCACTCGCCCTTGTCGAAGAGCTTGGATCCGCCCAGGGCCAGGCTCTGCAGGCCGCTGGCGATGGCGGCGAGCTGCTCGGCGTGCTCCCCGGGGAAGTCCCGGGAGGCGGTCAGCAGCAGGCCGTCCGAGGAGACGACGATCGCGTGCTCGGCGCCGTGGGTGTCGCGGACGAAGTTGGAGACGAGGAAGGAGAAATCCTCGGCGCTCACGGTCAACTGCTCGTTCATGGGTGTATCCGCCTCTTGTCAGCAGTGGTCTGGGGTCCGTGCGGCGCGGGGCCGCCGTCGGCGGCCGGGTGCCCGTTCACTCCTTCTCCCGGAACGCCGCCTGCTCGCCCTCCAGGAAGCCGCCGAGCTCGTCGCGGATCCGGGCGGCGCGGTCCTCGACCGACCCCTCCTCGGAGCGGCCGTGGTGCCGTCCGCCGGGGGCGGCGCCGTCCTCGGCCGCCAGGTCCTGGGCGATCTGCTGGAGCATCGCGGCCTTGGCCGGGTCGCGGTGGGCGCTGCGCCGGGGCAGGCCCGCCTCGGTGACCGCGGACTGCGGCGCCTCGCCGGGCGGCGGCGCCGGGCGCGCCGGGGGGTACTGCGGCGGGCGGGGCGGCAGCGACGGGGTGTTGCGGCTGGCCGTCATGCCCTTGCCGCGCTCGGGGCGGGGCCCCTTGTCGGTGAGCAGGCTCGCCGGGACGACCGCGTAGGCGCTGACGCCGCGGAAGGCGCGCGCCTCCAGCTGGACGGTGAGGCCGTGCCGGTAGGCGATGCGGCTGGCGACGTACAGGCCCATGTGGCGCAGGGCGCGCTGGTCGAGCCGGGGCGGGCCGGTGAGCCGGGAGTTGAGGTCGGCGACCTCCTCGCGCGGCAGGCCGACGCCCTCGTCCTCGACGATGTAGAGCAGGCCGCCGTCGGCCATGGGCTGGGCGCTGATCACGACCTGGGCGTGCTCGGGCGAGTGCTGGGTGGCGTTGTCCAGCAGCTCGGCCAGCAGGTGGCTGATGTCGTCGGCGGCGGTGCCCACCACGTACCCGTTGGGCAGGCGGCCCACCTGGACCCGCGGGTAGTCCTTGATCTCGGAGATGGCGGCGCGGGCGACGTCCAGGACCGAGACCGGCTCCTCGTCGGGCTCGACGGTGGTCTGGTCGGTCAGCAGCAGCAGGTTCTCGCTGTGCCGCCGCATCCGGGTGGCGAGGTTGTCGATCTCGAACAGCCGGTCCATCAGGCTGGGGTCGTCGGCGGTGTCCTCCAGCTCCTCGACCGTGGCCAGCAGCGCGTCGACCAGGTTGAGGTCGCGCATCGCCATCCCGGCCATGAAGTCGGTCATGCGCACCGTGTCCTGGCGCACCGCCGTGGCCGTCCCCCCTCCGTTGAACGTGCTCCCGTGGAGGTGGCCGCCGGGGGCGCTGCCGCCGAAGGCGGCACCGGGCGGGGGGCCCTGCGCGGCGGGGACGTTGCGCCCCTGCGAGGGGCGGAGGCCGCCGCCGGGGGGCGTCTGCGGGCGCGCGTAGCCGCCGGTCCCCGGGGCGGAGCCCATGAAGGGCTGCCCTCCGGGCGGTCCACCGGCCGGGGGGTGCGCCTGCGGCGCCGGGTCGGGGACCGCGTAGGGCGAGGGCGCGGCCGGCCGCTGCGCGGGGTCGGCGGGACGGTCGCTCGGGGGGACGGCCGGGTACTCGGCCGTCCCGTCGGAGGGATAGGGGGCGGGACGCTCGGCGGCGTCGGCCCCGGTCCGCTCGGCGGCGGGGGCGGCGGAATCGGCCACCGGGTCCGGATCCCTGCGGGCCAGGCCCATGCGGGCCATGAGCCGGCGGAACCGCCCGGGCTGCCTGTGGCGTGCGTTGTCGTTCGTCATCATGTGCGCTAACGGGTTGCCATCGCGACCTGGCGGTGACGGCGCGTGTGCCACAACACGTCTCCTCTAACAGGTGGGGCGAGCTAGGGCCGCGGGACCGCCCGCCGCGCTCAACGGGGCGGGCGCCGCGGCTCCACGGGTGGAACCGTCGGGGGTGGGAATGGGGGTGTCGGCCATTCCGCCCCGCTGGGAAAGCGGCCTCCGATCACAGGGAATATTTCGCACACCGAAGTCGGGGTTTCGGTCGAACCGTCGGTGTTCGACCGAGTTCGATGGCCAACGATAGCAAGCACGACACGCCCGCAGCAGGAAAACGAAGAGAATCCCGAGAACTCGCAAACCCCCAGGCCACAGGGGATCCGAACGCAAACCGGGACCCCGTCGCCCCACTTCACACCTTTCACCGGGAACGCCCCCCTTGCATTCCCCTCAATCCCGCCTTCTACTAAGCGAATTAGCAATTCACAGACCGGTCGCACGACACGAAACCGCCATCATCCGGACAGAAAAACCCGCCCCGACCGGAGATTCCGGTCAGGGCGGGCGGTGCGATCACAGACGGGGCGTCGGCCCCTTTCGACGTTCTAGCCGGCCCACTCCTCCCCGGCCCGCCTCTTCCAGGACGCGTAGACGGCCAGCCCGCCGAGGGCGAGCAGGACCAGCGCCGCCGCGACGAGCCCGGCGAGCGCGGGCCCGGTCAGCGGAAGCCCGCCGCGATCCGGGGCCCGGGCGTCGTCGCCACCGCCACCGTCGTAGCCGCCCCCGTCGTAGCCGTCCCCGTCCGGCTCGGGACCGGGCCCGGGGTCGTCAGAGCTCGTCGGCTCCGGGGTCGGCGTCGGCTCGGGAGTGGGGTCATCCGGGTCCGTCGGACTCGGAGACGGTTCCGGTTCCGGCGTCGGTTCCGGAGAAGGTGTCGGCTCCGGGCTCGGAGACGGTTCCGGAGAAGGTGTCGGAGACGGCGTCGGCTCCGGTGTCGGCGTCGGTTCCGGAGACGGCTCCGGACTCGGATCCGGAGAGGGACTGACGCTAGGACTCGGGCTCGGAGACGGACTGGGCTCCGCACACTCCGGCAAGTCGCCGTTGAACGGATAGGCGTGCAGCTCCTGCCCGCCGCCGCCCCCGTCGGACTCGTGCACGAGCGTCCCCGTCGTGAAGAAGCGGCCGTTGGTCCCCGGCATGGACAGGTGCGTCGTACTGGCCGGGTCGCCGACGAGCACACTGCCCTGGAACTGGTCGGTCCCCTTCATGTTCACCGTGGTGGCGTCGGGGAAGTTCCACAGGAGCCGTTCCCGGAGGCCGTCGGGGACGAAGCTCTGGTTGATGTTCAGGGTCGGCTCGTCACCGATGACATTGATCAGGACGGTGGCGTCGTCCGGGATTCCGGCGAACGAGACGGCCTGCATGCCGCCGCCGGTATTGGCCAGGTCGAAGTCGACGTTGAACACCTGCAACGCCGAGGACCCGTCCCCGGTGAACACGGTGGTATGCCCCTGGTTGTCGGCCGTGCCCGTGGCCTCCCTCAGCTCACCTTCGGGGTAGGCGTAGCAGTTGCTCGCCTCCTCCAGTTGCGAACGGAGGTCGGTGTACGGTGCCGCTGCGTCGGGGTCCTGCACCTCGGTCGGCCTGACCGTGCCCCCGCCCTGGCGGTCGCCGCCGTAGCGCACGACCCCGTGGACACTGCCCTCCTCGGCCAGGAGGCGCTGGCCGTCGGCCACGGAGAGGTCTCCGCCGACCGTGAGGAAGTCGGTCCCGTCGTCGGGCGGCACGCGTGATCCGACGCCGACGACGCCGACGTTGTAGACGCTCGACGCCCCCGCGCTCTTGTCCTGGTCGAAGCCGCCGAGAACGACGACCTTCCCCTCAGCCTCGGCGGCACCCTCCCGGACGAGCATGTCGCCGCCGACGAAGATGTTGATCGCGTTGTCCCGGCCTTCGATGGGCCCGGAGTGCGGATCGGGGTACTCGTCGGGGCAGTCACCCGGCAGGCACGGCCCGAGCCCGCCGGGCAGGGTGGCGGCGACACTGGTGAGCGCGAGGGCCCCCGCCAGCACCGCCGCCCCGGCGACCCCCGCCCCCAGGATCCCCACGGCCCGCCACCTCGTTGACCGCCGATGCTGGTCACTCTCGACGTCGACGTTGGTTCCCATACTTTAAGCGTCACATCAAACACGAAGAGTGGTCACGATCCACGGGGTGGTACGGAGTAAATACTTCCCCATCACTCAGACGGGCCTCACCCCAGGACGAACCACGCGACCAGAGCACCGAGGGCCTGATGCGCCAGCTCGCTCTGGTGTTTCAGGACGTTTACCTGTTCGACGACACTCTCAGGGCCAACGTCGTCCTCGGCCGGCCCGACGCGGATGAGGAGGACGTCGTCCGGGCGGCCGAGGCCGCGGGGGTCACCGAGATCGTCGACCGGCTGCCGGAGGGCTGGCACACACGCGTGGGGGAAGGGGGCGCCGCCCTGTCCGGAGGGGAACGCCAGCGCGTGGCCCTGGCACGGGCATTGCTCAAACAGGCCCCGGTACTCCTGCTCGACGAGGCGACGGCCCCCTGGACCCCGAGAACGAGCGGCGCGTGTCCGCGAGCCTGAACGCGTTGCGCGGGCGCACCACGATCCTGGTGATCGCCCACTGTCTGCACACCACCCTCGACGCCGACCACGTGGTCCTGCTGTCCTCCGACGGCCGCGTCGTCGACCAGGGCCCGTACTCGGAACTGATCGGCCGCTGCCCGGCCTACCGGGAGTTCTGGAACAGCCGCAGGAAGGCCGAGAACTGGCGCCGGCCCTCCACGGCCGTGTAGCGGCGGAGGAGGGAGGGGCGGGAGGACGGTCGGCGGGTTCGGGGCCAGCGGGCTCGGGGGTCGGGAGCCGTCGTTTCTGACCTGGCCCACTTCCCGGCTCGGAGCGGTGGGGCGGTGGCCCTGTGGTCCGGGTGCGGTGAAGCTGGGAGGATTCCGGGCATGACGCGAACCCCTGTCATAGGCGACGATGTCGAACGGGCGGTGCGCCTCGCCGTGGAGGCGTTGCGGGCGGCACCGGCCCACATGTGGGACCGGCAGGCCGGTCCCATGGACGAGAGCTGCTGGGACGCGCTCGACCACCTGAACACCGCCCTCTTCTCGTATGCGGTGCGGCTCGCCCCCGCCCATCCCTCCCCCGATCGTGTGCCCCGCGTCCAGTACGAGCGGCAGGGCGTCGACGGCCCGATGAAGGCGATCAGCTCCGAGCGCGCGCACGGTCCCGGCGCGCGGCTGGACCTGCTCGACGCCATGGGCGGGCTCGTCGCCGCGACCGTGCGGACGAAACCGGATACGGTGCGCGCCTCGCACGTGTGGGGTGTGGCGGACCCGGAAGGCTTCGCGGCGATGGGGGTGGTCGAAACGGTCGTCCACGCCTCCGACATCGCCGAAGGGCTGGGCGTGGAGTGGGATCCGCCGGCCGACCTGGTCGCGCCCGCGCTGGCGCGGCTGTTCCCCGAGGCGCCGACCGGCACCGCCCCCTGGCCGACCCTCCTGTGGGCCACCGGCAGAGGCGCCCTGGACGGCCGCGAACGGCGCGGCCCGGACTGGAGCTGGCACTCCGCGCCGCTCGGGAGCGGCTGACCGGCCGACCGCCCCCTCCCCGCCACCGCCCTTCCCCGCTACCGTCCCTCCACCTTGTTGAGGCCCGATGGTCGACGAGGATCCCCCCTCCCACCGCAACGAGGCGCACGGCGTCAAGGGGACCGTGCTCCAGTTCAGGGACGCCTTCGGGCCGATCACCGTGGTCCAGCGTCCCGGGCGCTGGGCGGCCGTCGTGGCCGCGCTGGTGCTCGGCGCCACGCTCGTCCACGGGATCGTGCTCGCGCGTTATGCCGAGTTCTACCGGACGCTCGGCGTCGGGCTCGGTGAGGTGCCGGTCGGGTACGGCGAATACGTCGCCGCCACGGCGGAGACCGTGGTCGTGGCGGCGACCGTGGTGGTCGTGCTCGTCGCCGCCTACGCCGCCGGGGCGGCGCTCATCGCCCCGGCCCCCTCGTCCGCGCTCGTGGCACCGACGGCGGCCCTGACAACGCTGGTCTACCTGATCGGCATGGTCGCCATCGTCTACGGCGCCGCCTATGCCGCACTGCTCACCCGGCTCCCCCAAGGGGCGGTCGACCTGGCGGCGACGCTCGCGGCCGCGGTGCTCGGGCTGGGGTGGTTGGGCAGCGCGGCCCGGCTGATCAGCCGGGACAGCACCTATGCGTACCTGTCCGGATGCGCGATCGGGGGCTCCGCGGCGGTCGGTGCGGCCGCCCCCGCGGTGGCGCTGCGCGTGTGGCTCCTCCCCCAGCCGTGGCCGCTGCTGCTGTTCTTCGCCGGGGCCGCCGCGGCCTTCGCCGTCGTACGCCGGTGGGGCCGCCACAGGGGTGCCGTGGAGTCGGGCGGGGACGACGGCTCCGCGACGGCCCGCCCACGCGACCTGCTGACGCGCCTGCTGCACGACCTGGTCCCCTTCTCCGATCCGCGGGACCTGACGTCGCGCGTCCCCGGGGCCCAGGCGCGCCGGACGGTCGTCGCGCTCCTGGTCGGCGTGGGGCTGCTGGGGGTCCTCGGCCTCGGCGGGTACATCCTGGCGGCCGGGAGCGCGGTCAGCGCGGGGATGGCGGTGCGCGAGTACGGCTACCTGCCGCCGGAGCGGTCGGCCTTGGCTCTGCCCCGGACCCTCCGGCCGGTCCAGGTGTCCCCCGTCGGGGCGGGCACCGACCCGGCGGGGATCTGCGCGGCGCCCGAGCGGGCGGCGACCCTGCTCGGCCGTGAGGACGGCGCCGCGTGGCTACTGCTGCGCCCGGTGGAGGACGACACGTTCCCGCCCGAGGTGGTGCCGGTGTCCACGGCCGACTACGTGATCCGCCTGCACCCGGACAGCGGGCTCGGCTCCGACCCGTGGACGGAACCGGTCTGCGGGGCGTAGCGGAACACGTCGGGCGGACTCCTGGGGCGGGGGCCGAGCGTCGGCCTTCGGCTCCGGATGCCGTCCCGTGCCGTGCCTCCGCCGCTCCCCGCCACGGGCGCGATGGGCCTCTCGGTCGGTGCCGGCCGCCCTTCCCTGCTGTCGGGGTCGTACGCCTCCGGGTGGGCCGGACTCTCCTGCTCCTCGTTGGAGAAGCGGCCCGTGACGCCCGTATCGACCGAGTTCAGCGGGCTCGCCCCCGCCTCCGGCACCATGGTCGCCTCCATGAAGGCCACCGGGTGGATGCGGGTGACCCGGTTCCCGTCCCTCGCGAACGCGTCCGCGACGGCGAAGGTGTGGGCCACGAGGGACCACTTGCTGTGCGGGTGCGCCTCCCTGCCCTCGTATCCCCTGGTGAGCTGCGGGTCGTCCATATCGGGGCTCTGGCCGGAAGGCCCGACGTTCAGCACCTGGGCCCCGCCGCGGCACGGAGCGGCGCCCGCGGTTTCCTCGTCGGCACAACCGGCGCGAGGTCGCCGTGAGGTCGGCGCGAGGTCGGCGAGGTCGTACGGCGAGTCGCAGCTCGTAGCCGTCCTCGCCGAGCTCATGCCGGGTGCGATCGGCGCCGAACCCGACACCGGCGTAGTTCACGAGGAGCCCGGGGGCGGATGGTCCGAGGCGACTTTCCGGCCGAGTTCGCCGTTCGGCCACCTGCCGCAGGGAGGCCAGGTCGACGAGGTACGGAGCGGCGGAGCCTCCCGCCGCGCGCCGCTCTGCCGCGACCTTGATGCAGCGTTCCTCGTCCCTCGTCGCATCCGTGCGCGAGTACGGTTCACCCGGGCTCCGCGAGCACACGGGCGGGAGAGCGCTCCATCCTTGAGACGGCCCCGGCGACCAGGGCCGGGCGCGCGTGAGGAGCCGTGTTCCCACTCGTCATCGACGGGCCCCTCCGGAGTGGTCCGGTTCAGGCGCGGCGGCGCCGTCCCGCCTCGTCCTCTGAACGGCCGACACACCGTCCGATCGTGGGCAAGGCACTGCCCCCTCACCGACATGGACCCGCCCCGGCCGGGAGAACCGGCCGGGGCGGGTGCAGCCTCACATCGGATCCCTATCGCAGCGACGAGCGTTAGTCCGTCGCCTCCGGGCGCCGCCGCGAAACGTAGATCGCAGCGCCACCGATACCGGCCAGGAGCAGCCCCGCCGCCGTGAAGAGGCCGGTTTCGGGCCCCGTCACAGGCAGACTCTCGGCCCCAGCGGCGTCGCCGTCACCGTCATCGGCACCGTTGCCGTCGTCAGCGCCGTCCTCACCATCGCAGTCGTCGGCACCGTCGTCGCCATTGGCAGCGCCGTCGTCGGCATCGCAGTCGTCAGCACCGTTATCGCCGTCGTCGCCGTTATCGCCGTCGTCGCCGTTGCCGCCGTCGTCGCCGTTATCGCCGTCGTCGCCGTTATCGCCGTCGTCGCCGTTATCGCCGTCGTCGCCGTAGCCGCTATCACCGTTATTACCGGACCCGCCGCCGTCAGACCCGCCGCCGTCAGACCCGCCGCCGTCAGACCCGCCGCCGTCAGACCCGCCGCCGTCGGAGCCACCATCGTCGGACCCGCCGCCGTTGGAGCCGCCGCCGTCGTAGTCGTAATCGCTCGACTGCGGAGCCTGCTTCGCCGCCGACGCCTCGGGTGCACTCTGGACGTCGGGCACCGGCATGGAGGGCACCGCCACCTGCGGAACCTGCGGCTCCGGAAGCCGGACCCCCTCCGGCAGGACGTCCTCGACCTGCTCCGGGACCGGCGACCGGGCCGACGCCTGCCGATCATCCACGGCAGGGGCGTCCGCTCCGACGGTCGACGCCTCGCTCGGCATGGCCAGAGCCGTCATCAGGATGGCCGCCCCGGCGGCCCCCGTCCCTCTGGCGAGGGCCAGACGCCATACGGATCGCTCGTTGGGAATATTCGCACCGTCACCATTCCTGGACATAGCGTAAGCATTGCATCAGTCAACGGACATAGACGGGCACTGACCAGGCGTTGCGCGGTAAACATTTCGTCAGATTCGCCTCCCGAAGCACGCCCCGGATGCGCTCGCCCGTCGCTCCCACCGCACCCGCGGTGCAGATGACGGCGCCTTCCCGGAAGCCGTCGACCGCCCGTCTCAGCGCGCCCGCCTTCGGCCACTCCACCACCTGGCCGCAGACCCGTCGTCGACCGGTCCGGCTCGGTCGAGGGTCCTCCACAGGTCGGCCACGGGGCGGCCCCATGTCCCCCTCGTTTCCCCACCGAAGTACAGGACTCCGGTGTCAGTGGTCGGACACAGCGCTGAGACCTCCGCCCACCAGAGGAGAGGCCCCATCCCACCGCCACCCCGGGGGCCGAACCCATCGCCGGGCAGCACCCCCGGGAACACGGCGGCCGCCCACTCGAACCTCAGCACTCCGATGACGGCGCCGACCAGGGGAGCGGTGCAGCCCCCACCCCATGGGCCCGTCAAGGGCCTCAGGCCCGGGGGCCGCGGTCCTCGCCGGACGCGGTCGGCACCCTCACCTTCTCGTACAGCCCTTCCAGCCCCGCCAGGAACGCCTCCAGGGCCAGCTCGAAGCTGTCCTCGTCGATCTCGGCGGCGTGCTCGGCCAGCTTGTGGGCCTGGAACAGGTTGGGGTACCGGTCCCGGTAGACCTGGACGTCGTCGTCGAACCCGCGCGCGAAGGAGTTGATCGCGCCGCCCACCACCAGGTATTTCGTCGAGGCGCCGATCATCGTGGCGTGCCGGGGCGGCCACCCGGCCGCCACCAGGCCGCCGTGGATCGCGTCCGCGCGGCGCAGGGCCTCCTCCCGGCGGCCCGGCCCCACGGCGATCACCGGGACCAGGTTGGGGTGGGCCGCCAGGGCCCGGCGGTAGGTGCGGGCCCACACCGTCAGCCCGTGCCGCCAGTCGCCGCCGTCGAAGCCGGACACGTCGACGCCCGCCATGATGCCGTTGGCGATGTCGGCGAGCAGCTCGTCCTTGGTCCGGTAGTGGCTGTAGAGGGAGGCCGCCTGCACGTCGAGCTCCTGGGCCAGCTTGCGCATGGACAGCCCTTCGAGGCCGTCGCGGTCCACCAGCCCGAGAGCGGCGTCCCGGATGCCCTGTCGGGTCAGCAGCGGGGTCTTCGGGCGGGCCACTCCTCGTCCTCTCGGTCGCCGCGCGGGTCCGCGCCCGCGGTGTTCGGGTACCGCACGATCCTGCCATGTCCGGAGCCGTCCCGGTGGACGGCTCCGCCGGTGGGCCCCTCGACGGGACCGTCCGGCCCTCCCCCCCTTGCGGTGCGCGGGGAGGAGGTCTACGGTCAAGTAACCGAACAGTGTTAGGTTCAGAAGGGAGCACGGGCATGGTGGACTTCGCCCTGACCGACGAGCAGAAGGGCGTCCGCGACTGGGTCCGCACCTTCGTCGAGCGCGAGCTCATCCCCCGGGAGAACGAGGTGCTGCGCCGGGAGCGGGCCGGGGCCGCCCCCGGGCTCACCGCCGACGAGTCCGACGAGCTGCGCGCGCTGGCCCGCAAGTCCGACTTCTGGGGCGTGCAGACCCCCGTGGAGTACGGCGGCATGGGCCTGGACGCCGTCAGCGCCGCGATCATCGAGTGCGAACTCGGCCGCACCTTCCTGACCTTCAAGTTCGGGGGCGAGGCCGACAACATCCTCTTCCACGCCAACCCGCTGCAGCGCGAGCGCTACCTGCTGCCCACCATCGAGGGCGAGCGCAGGTCCTGCTTCGCCATCACCGAGCCGGGCGCCGGGTCCGACGCCAAGGCCATCCGCACGCGCGCGGTGCGCGACGGCGACTCCTGGGTGATCAACGGCGAGAAGACCTTCATCACCGGCGGCCACGAGGCCGACTTCGCGCTCGTCTTCGCGGTCACCGACCCCGACAAGGGCGCCGACGGCGGCGTCACCTGCTTCATCGTCGACCGCGACATGGGCTGGACGTCCGAGCCGATCGACACCATGGGCGAGCGCCGCCCCGCCTCCCTCGTCTTCGACGACGTGCGCGTCCCGCACGCCAACATCCTCGGCGAGGAGGGCAACGGGTTCCGCCTGGCCATGCAGTGGATCGGCAAGGGGCGCTACCTGCTGCCCGCGCGTGCGGTCGGGGCCTGCGAGCGCCTGCTGGGGATGGCGCTGCGCTACGCCAAGGAGCGCTCCACCTTCGGCGCCCCCATCTCCGACCGGCAGGCGATCCAGTGGATGATCGCCGACTCCCAGGTGGAGACCGAGGCGCTGCGCCTGCTGGTCCTGCAGGCCGCCTGGCAGGTCGATGCGGGCGCCGACTCCCGGCACGCCCAGTCCATCGCCAAGCTGTACGGCGGCCAGAAGGCCAATGAGATCGTCGACCGGGTCATGCAGATCCACGGCGGCATGGGCTACACGCGCGAGCTGCCCATCGAGCGCTGGTACCGCGACCTGCGGCTGCTGCGGATCTACGAGGGCACCGACGAGATCCAGCGCCGCACCATCGCCCGCGACCTGCTCACGGGCCGCGTGAAGGTCGGCTCCTCACTGGGGTGAGGCGGCCCGTGCACGGCGGAGGGGGCCCCTCGTCCGAGGGGCCCCCTCCGCGCACGCTCGCCGACTAGCCGACCTCGACCAGGTCGATCACGAAGACCAGGGTCTCGTTCGGCTTGATGACGCNCCGCCGCGCCTGCCGTAGGCCAGGTGCGGCGGGATGACCAGCTTGCGGCGGCCGCCGACCCGCATGCCCAGCACGCCCTGGTCCCAGCCGGGGATGACCTGCCCGGCGCCGAGGGTGAAGCGCAGCGGCTCCCCGCGGTTCCAGGAGGCGTCGAACTCCTCCCCGCTGGAGTGGGAGACGCCCACGTAGTGCATGGCGAGCTTGGAGCCGTGGCCGGCCTGCGCCCCCTCGCCGATGGTGACGTCCTCCACCTGCAGGTCGGCGGGCGGCGGGCCGTCGATGAAGTCGATCTCGGGACGCTCCAGCGCCATGGTTCCTCCCCCTGTGTTCCGGGCAACGGACCCCCAGCGTAGTGGCGGTGGGGAACACGATGCGCCAGGGGCGCCGGGGAGCGCCCGCCCCGGCCCCGGGACGGGCGGGGCGGACCCGCGGATCCCCGGCGCAGCCCCGCCTCTCGGGCGTTTGGACACGCCCCCGTCACCGCCGCGCCAACGGGGCGCCATCCCCGTGACAGGGCCCGGTCCCAGACTCGGCGTACGGGGAGCGCGGGTCCCCCGGGCCGCCGGGGCGGCGGCCCACGCGCCCCCTCGACGGGAGGGGCATGCGCCGGATCACCGCACTCGTGGTGTCGGGCCTGCTCGTGGCAGGCGTCCTCGCCGCGGTCGCGTGGAACCTCGCCGGGCCCGGGCCCCAGCGCGTCACCGGCGTCATCGGCTCGGAGAAGGCCCCCTACTTCGCCGACCCCGAGGTCGTGGACCGCCTGGCCGACCTCGGGTACGAGGTGGAGGTGCGCACCCGCGGGTCGCGCTCCATCGCCCGCGCCGACCTCGACGGCGCCGACTTCGGGTTCCCCGGCAGCGACCCGTCCGCCGAGGCCTTCCAGCGCGAGCACGGCACCGAGCGCGAGTACCGCCCCTTCTACTCGCCCATGGTCGTGCTCAGCCACCGCCCCGTCGCCGAGGCCCTGCGCGGGGCCGGTCTCGCCGCCGAGGAGGACGACGGCACCTGGACCCTCGACATGGCCGCCTACCTCGACCTCACCGCCGACCGCACCCGCTGGCGCGACCTGCCCGGCGGCGGCTACGAGGGCGCCGGGCGCAGCGAGGTCCTGGTCCGCACCACCGACCCGCGCACCTCCAACTCCGCGGCCATGTACCTGTCCGTCGTCGCCTACCTCCTCAACGGCGAACAGGTGCCGCAGGAGGCGCCCGACGCGGAGGACGCCGAGCGCATCGCGCGCCTCTTCCTGGCCCAGGGCGCCCCGCCGGAGAGCTCCAAGCAGCCCTTCGACCAGTACGCCGCCCTGGGAGCGGGCCACACCCCGCTGCTGTGGGCCTACGAGGCCCAGTACGCCGGGACCCGCGGGTCGGGCACCGGCCTGCCCGAGGGCGCCGTCGTCATGTACCCCGCGCCCACGACCGTCTCCAACCACACGCTGCTGCCGCTGACCGACGCCGGGGACGAGGTCGGCCGCCTGCTCACCGAGGCCCCCGAGCTGCAGCGGCTCGCCGCCGAGCACGGGTTCCGCACCGCCGACGCCGAGCTGTTCGCCACCGCCGCCGAGGAGGCCGACCGCCCCGTGCGCGCCCAGGTGTCCGACGTGGTGAACGCGCCCGCCTACGAAGTGGTCGAGGCCGTGCTCTCCGGGCTGGAGGACGCCTACGCCGACGGCGGCATGCCCGCGCCCGCCGAGGAGGCGTCGGACACCGGCGGGGACGGGGCCGACGGCCGCGACACCGGCAACCCGCGCGACGGGTCGGCCGCCCCCGCCCGCCCGCCGGGCGCGCCCCCGTCGCGCCCCGCCCCGAGTACGGAGCCCGCTTGACCTCTCCCCCAGTTCACACGGAGGGGTCCCCCCTCGCCGGTCGACCTTCCCTGTCTCCCAGCCCCTCGCCGCCCCGGACGAACGGCGCGGGACGGCGGTGGGCCCGGCCGGAGCCCGGTTCTCGCACCGGCCGGACGCATCGACGGCACAGAGCCCTCCACGCCCCCACGTCAACGCGGGAGTCTCCGCAAAGGTGAACCAATGAACGAGGAACCCACCACCCCCCTCACCCCGCCCGAGCCGGTCGAGCCCGTGCGCCCCGAGCGCGCCGGGGCGCTGGTACCCGTCGACGACGCCAAGCGCGCCGAGCTGCGTGACCGCGCCGAGGCCTACGTCAGCGGCCTGGCCGGGCTCGACCCCCGCTCCCCCGAGTTCGCCTCCCGCGCCTCCGACATCGCCGCCCTCGGCGAGGACGAGCTGCGCTCGTCGGCGCAGGCCGCCAACCGCATGCTCAAGCGCTCGGTGACCGCGCTGGCCGACGCCAAGGGCGAGGGCGCCGACGCGCAGAAACGGGTCGGACGCGGTCTTCTGGAGCTGCGCCGGACCGTGGAGGACCTCGACCCCAAGGACGCGGCGCGGCCCACCGGCCGGAGACTGCTGTCGTTCCTGCCGTTCGGCTCGCCGGTGCGCGACTTCGTCAACAAGTACAAGAGCGCCGACACGCACATCAACCGCATCGTCACGGCCTTGCGGTCCGGCCAGGACGAGCTGCGCAGGGACAACGCCGCCCTGCAGAACGAGCGGCAGCGGCTCTGGGAGACGATGGGGCGCCTGCAGGAGTACGCGGTGCTGGCCGAGGCGTTGGACGAGGCCGCGTCCGCGCGCATCGAGGAGGCCGCGGCGGCCGATCCCGACGCCGCCTCCCGGCTCCGCTCCGACGTGCTGTTCCCCATCCGGCAGCGCCACCAGGACCTGCTCACCCAGCTCGCCGTGTGCGTGCAGGGGTACCTGGCCCTGGACACGGTCCGGCGCGGCAACGACGAGCTCATCAAGGGCGTGGACCGGGCGGCGAACACCACCGTCTCCGCGCTGCGGGTGGCCGTCACCGCGGCACAGGCGCTCTCGGCGCAGAAGCGGGTCGTCGAGCAGGTGGACGCGCTGCGCGGCACCACCGAGGACATCATCGCCGCCAACGCCGAGATGCTGTCCGCGCAGAGCCAGGACATCCAGCGCATCGCCGCCGACCCGGCGGTCGGGGTGGAGACGCTGCGCTCGTCGTTCCGCAGCATCTACGCCTCCATCGACAGCATCGACACGTTCAAGGAGCGGGCGGTGGAGAACATGGCCGCCACCGTCGACGCGCTGCGAGGGGAACTGGAGCACGCCGCCGGGTACGTGGAGCGCTCGCGCACGCGCGAGGGGGGTGAGGGCTGATGGCCGCGGNGCGGCCCGCCGTCGTGCTGGCCGCCGCCGGGTGCTGGAACGGCGGGGGCACGGGCGGCTCCGGCGAGCTGCGGGTCCTGGCCGGGAGCGAGCTGGCCGACATGGAGCCGCTGCTGGAGCGGGCAGCCGAGGAGACCGGCGTGACCGTGACCATGGAGTACACCGGCACCCTCGACGGGGTCGAGCAGGTGGTCGGCGGCGAGACGGACGGGCGCTACGACGCGGTCTGGTTCTCCTCCAACCGCTACCTGAACCTGTACCCGGAGGGGCGCGACGCGCTCCGCCAGGAGACGCCGGTCATGGCCTCGCCGGTCGTGCTCGGCGTGGGCGCGGACAAGGCCGGGGAGCTGGGCTGGGAGGTGTCGGACGGCGCCGTCACGGGCGTGTCCTGGTCCGACATCGCCGCGGCCGTGGACGAGGGGGACCTCGACTACGCCATGACCGGCCCCGCCGCCTCCAACTCCGGCTTCTCCGCCCTGGTCGGGGTGGCGGCGGCGCTCGCCGACACGGGAGCGGCGCTGGAGCCCTCCGACATCGACGGCGTGACCGGGGAGCTGCGGGGGTTCTTCGCCGGGCAGACCCTCACCGCCGGGTCCTCGGGGTGGCTGGCCGAGGAGTACGCGGACCGGGTGCGCGACCCGGGCGACCGCCCCGCCCCGGACGCGATGATCAACTACGAGTCGGTGCTGATGTCGCTGGAGGACGACGGGGTCCCCGGCGGCCTGCTGCCGGTCCACCCCGCCGACGGCGCGGTCACCGCCGACTACCCGCTGTCCCTGCTGGAGTCCGCCTCCGACGGGGCGGCCGCGGACTACGACGCCCTGGTGGAACACCTGCTGTCGCCGCAGGTGCAGCGGGAGATCGCGGCCGACACCCACCGCAGGCCCATGGAGCGCGACGCCCTGCCCGAGGACGCGCGCGGCGCCTTCCCCGAGCTGCCGGAGCTGCCCTTCCCGGCCACCGCCGAATCCGCGGACGCGCTGATCGCCGCCTACTACGACCGCATCCGCAAGCCCGCACGCACCGTGTACGTACTGGACGTGTCGTCGTCGATGGCCGGGGAGCGCATCGAGGGCCTGCGGTCGGCCGTGCACACCCTGACCGGCGGCGACGCCGACTCGATCTCCGGGCGCTTCCAGCGGTTCTACGGACGTGAGCGGGTGACGGTGCTGCCGTTCTCCTCGTCGGTCCACGACCCGGAATCATTCGAGGTGCCGGAGGAGGAGCCGGACGGCGTGCTCACGTCGATCCGCGACCACGTCGACGGCCTGCGCCCGGAGGGCGGGACGGCCGGGTACAACGCCCTCGCCGACGCCTACGCGCTGCTGGAGGACGAGGACGCGGAGGACGGCTTCACCTCGATCGTCCTGTTGACCGACGGGGAGATCAACTCGGGCATGTCCTATGAAGGCTTCGCCGAGGCCCACGCCGGCCTGCCCGGCCGGCTGCGGGGCGTGCCGGTCTTCCCGGTGGTGTTCGGCGAGTCCGACCCCCAGGAGATGGAGGACCTGGCCGCCCTCACCGGCGGTCGGGCCTTCGACGCCCACGGGGACGACGAGGCCTCTCTCGACGAGGCCTTCCGGGAGATCCGTGGGTACCAGTGACGTGCGCGGCGCCGGGGAGGGCGGCCGCCCGCCGGGCCGTGTGACGGACTACCTGGCGTCGACGCGGAACCTGGTCGGCGCGGGGGCCGGGCTCGTCGGCGTGGCGCTGGCGTTCACCGGGGTGCTCGGCCCGTTCTGGCCGCTCGCGGTGGTGGCGCTGTACGTGGCGGGGGCGCTGGCCGCGCCGCCGGAGCGGGTGCGCCTGGCCGCCGAGGCCGTCGGCCGCACGCCCCGGGAACTGCGCCGGGACCTGGAGGGGCTGGCGCAGAAGGTGGGGCGGAGCCGGGCACGCCTGCCCAGAGACGCGGCCGAGGCCTTCGAGCGCCTGCAGAGCAGGCTCGCGGACCTGCTGGAGCTGGAATCCGACGTGGAGGCCGACCCGGAGACCGCCTACGAGCTGGAGCGCGTGGTGTGCACGGACCTGCCGGAAGCGGTGGAGGCGTACCTGAACCTGCCGTGGTGGTTCGACGCGGGCCGCAGGGCGGGAGGAGGCAGCGGTGCCGCCGAGGAGCTGCGGGCGCAGCTGGCGCTGCTGGAGGCCTCCGTCGACACGGCGGCCGAACGCCTGCTGGAGGCGCGCACCCGCCGCCAGCGCGATCACACGACCTACCTGCGCGAACGGGAGCGGTCGATATCGTCGGACGAGCCGGGTGGGTCGGGTGGCGACCCGCCCCCTTGAGGCCCGCCCCTCCCCCGTCGGGCTCCTGCCCGACCCCCGCCCCAAAAACGATCTTGACGCCTCTGACCTGGGGTTACACAGTTTTCCCACAGGCTCCAGATCCGCCTCCGTTCTGTCGTACCCCTGTTCTAATGTTGGTGGTATGGCAAGCCAGCAGCACACCAGCGGGCCTCCGCCCGGATCGCGCGCCGCGCGCATCCAGGCCGGGCTCACCGGCGTGCTCGCCGACGCCCGAGAGGGCCTTGCCGAGGACTTCCCCGCAGGTGCCCAGCACCTGCTCTGCGACCTGCTCGCCGTCCTGGCCGCCGGGCTCGGGGCACTCGACCTGGCCCTGGCACGCCTGGCCGCGCGCATCCGCGCCACCGGCGCCCTGGCCGGGTCCGGGCACACCACCGTGGCGGGCCTGCTGCGCGAGCACGGCCGCTCGGCCTCCCAGGCCGCCGCGATCATGACGGTCGCCGACCACCTCGAGGACTACCCCGGCGCCGTCGCGGCGGCCGAGGAGGGGCGGATCGGCTTCGCCCAGCTCGCCCTGACCATGGAGATGACGGAGAAGGCCGTCGCAGGGCGGTGCACAGAGCGCCACCCCGACGCGGCCGACTACCGGTCCAAGGCCGAGCACATCATGGTCACCGCCGCCGAGAAGGGGGTGGCCGACCGCGCCCTCAAGCGCATCGGCAACCAGCTCCCCCAACGCATCGACCCCCGGGAGCACGAGCAGCGCCACCAGGACGCCTACGCCGACCGGGGCGCCGAGTTCACCACCAACACCTTCGGATTCACCCTCCAGGCCTGGGGCGATGCGGCCTCCGAGGAGATCATCCGCACCGCCCTCGACCACCACACGGCCCCTCCCGGCGACGGGCGCACCACCAAGCAGCGCCGCTTCGACGCCCTGGTCCAGCTCTGCGAGAACCGCCTGGTCGCCGAAGGCCTGCCCGTCCCCGCACCCGCGGAGGGCTCGGACGCGGCCGCGGCCCTGGCCGCACCCCGCCCCGACGAGGGGGAGGCCGTTGGGAAGCGGCGGCGGGGGCTGTCCCGCCCCCAGGTGAACCTGGTGGTCCCCCTGGAGGCGCTGCTGCTGCAGGACGGGGCCGAGCCCGCCACCACCGACCGGGGCCGCCTGCTGCCCCCGTCGGCCGCCCGCGCCTTCACCTCGGACTGCGTGCTGCGCCGGGTGGTCACCGACCCGGTCAAAGGGCTGGTGGACATCGGCCGGGCGCGGCGCACCTTCCCCGCCCCGCTCCTGCAGGCCCTCGGCGCCACCGCCGGAACCTGCCAGTGGGAGGGCGGGTGCTCGGTTCCGGCCCGCTGGTGCCAGGGCGACCACCGCACCGAATGGTGGGAAGGCGGCACCACCACCCCCGCCAACGCCCAGCTCCTCTGCGGGCGGCACAACCGCGAGAAGCACATGCGCCGCCTGGAGGCCCACTACCGGGCCCGCCGCCACCAGGCCCGCACCGGCAAGGCCCCGGACGAGGGCTCGGGCGGGGACGACGGAGACGCCTCCCTACCCGGAGCCGCCTAGCCCACCCGCCCGGGCCCATCGAGGGTGGCGGCTCTGCCACCCCCATCGCTCCAACGTGTCCTTTTCACAGCGCCGGACCGCCACATACCCGCCCGTGTCCGGTATGCCCGGATCCCGGCGGGCGCCATGACCGCGAACGACCACCCGCCCCTCGCCTGGCCGGCCCCTGCCCCGAGGAGCCCGCCACCCGGAGAACAGCACCCGGGAACCGCCCCGCTTCTGCCGTCGCCGCCCAACACGGCGACCCCCCACACGCCCGGCACCCGACAGCGCTACCGGAAAGACCGCCGCCCTTCCTCGTCGCCGCCCTCCCCGCTCACACTCCGGCGGCCGCCGGGCGTCCGGGTCAGAACCCCACCGTCGCCGCCACCAGGTGGCCGTCGCCCTCGACCTGGACCGCGCCGCTGCTCGCGGGGACGAACACCGACTGGCCCCGCTCCAGCTTCGCCTGCGCCCCGCATTCCGAGCGCAGCTCCGCCCCTCCGTCCAGGGCGAGCACGATCGACGGGGACCCCCCGGGCATCTCGGTGCCGATCTCCCCCGGTCCCAGCACGGTCAGGGAGAACTCGTCGACGCCCGGCCGGAACTCGCTGCGCCCCTCCACCGCCACCGGGCGGGAGTAGGGGATCGGCAGCACCGAGAAGTCCACCACCGCCAGCAGCTCCGGCACGTCGACGTGCTTGGCGGTGAGCCCGGCCCGCAGCACGTTGTCGGAGCTGGCCATGATCTCCACGGCGGTGCCGCGCAGGTAGGCGTGGACGTTCCCGGCCGGCAGGAACAGCGCCTCCCCCGGCCTCAGGGTGATCCGGTTGAGCAGCAGCGCCGCCACCGCGCCCGGGTCGCCCGGGTAGCGGCGCACCAGGTCCAGCACGGTGGAGTGGTGGGTGCCCCCTCCTCGGTGGGTCCACTCCTCGACGAACTCGGCCAGGCCCTGGTCGAGGTCGCGGCTGTCCAGGGTGAGGATGCGCGTCATGGCGGTGCGCAGGGCGATGTGCGGGTCGGGGGCGGCGAGGTCGGCGCGCAGGCGCCGGGCCAGCTCGCAGCGGATGCCCGCGAGGTCTCCGAGCGCCGCCACGGGGTCGCGGAACCCGCACAGCGCCTCGAACGGCTCCAGGGCCAGGACCAGCTCGGGCTTGTGGAAGGGGTCGCGGTAGTTGCGGTCCGCGGCGTCCACGGGGATGCCCTCGGCCTCCTCGGCGGCGAACCCCGCCCGCGCCCGGGACTCGTCGGGGTGGGCCTGGAGGGACAGGGGCGAGTCGGCCGCCAGCACCTTGAGGAGGAAGGGCAGGCGCTCGCCGAAACGCGCGACGGTGTCCTCCCCGAGGACCTCTTTGGGGGCGTCGGCGATGAACGCGTCGAAGGTGCGCTCGCCGCCGCCGGTGAGCAGGGTGCTGGGGGCGGCGGGGGGGGCGCCCATCCACAGTTCGGCCTGGGGGCTGCCGTCGGGCTCGGTGCCGAGCAGCCGGGGTATGGCCTCGTGCGCTCCCCAGGCATAGGGGCGTACCTGGTTGATCAGCCTGTGCATCCGCGCTGCTTCTTCCCGTTCCCGTCGCTTCGCTGCCGCCGTCGGACCGGCCGCGGATCCCGCCGCCCTGCCGGGGAGGGGGATCCGGAGCCAGTCTCGCGGAGGCGGCCCGGCCTGTCTGCACGACAGGCTCTACCTGTGCCGGTGGTGCTGGCCCCACCCGCCAGGCGGACACGAAGTTACCGATTGGTTTACCTTTTGCGCTGCCCGATGTCCACCCCGGCCGCACCGCCGGATGCGCCCCTGCCTCGCGGAACCCGGAGGATCCCGGCGGGCGCCCCGGCGCGCCCTTGGCAATGCCGGCACGGGCCCCCTGCCCTTCCCCGGCCCCCTGGCACCGACGGCCGGAGCGCGGACAAGGCTCCGTCGGGCACGCCACACGCCCGGATCCGGCGGATCCGTCCGGCCGGGTCGCACCGGCGCTACGGCTCCGGGCCGGGCCCGGCCCGCCTCCGCCGCGCGTGTTCCCCCGCCTCGCCCCGTCGCCCGGCCCCGCCCGCCAGTTCGCACCGGGACACCGGGGCCGGAAACACCCTGGTCACATTTCCTTACGCCGGTGGTCACACAGGCTCACAATTGGTATTACCATTGGCCGACGACGCGACCCGGGTCACACCCGGACGTGCCGCGCACCCCTCTTCCGTCCGGAGGAACCTGTGGAAACAACCGCTCCCACCCTCGGCACGGCGCCGCTGCTGCTCATCGCGGCCGCCGCCATCGCCGTCCTGCTCTTCCTGGTCATCAAGGTCCGGCTGCACGCCTTCGTCTCGCTCACCCTGGTCAGCCTGCTCGTCGCACTGGCCACCCGGATCCCGCTCGCCGACATCGTGCCGACCATGCTCGACGGCTTCGGCGGCACCCTGGCCAGCGTGGCCATGCTCGTGGGCCTCGGCGTGATGATCGGCCGGATGCTGGAGGTCACCGGCGGCGCCGCCGTCCTGGCCCAGAGCCTGATCCGGCTGTTCGGCGAGAGGCGCGCCCCGCTCGCCCTGGGCGTGGCCTCGCTGCTGTTCGGCTTCCCGATCTTCTTCGACGCCGGGCTGATCGTCATGCTGCCGATCGTCTTCAGCGTCGCCCGCCGCCTCGGCGGCTCCGTGCTGCTCTACGCCCTGCCCACGGCCGGGGCGTTCGCCGTCATGCACGCCTTCGTGCCCCCGCACCCGGGCCCGGTCACCGCCACCGACCAGCTCGGCGCCCACATGGGCGTCACCCTGCTGGTGGGCACCGTGCTCGCGGTCCCGACCTGGTACATCGGCAGCTACCTGTACTCCCTGTACGCCGGGCGCCGCTTCGAGCTTCCGGTGCCCGCCGACGTCACCGCCGACACCGGCACCGCCGGGGGCGCCTCCGGGGACAGCTCCCCCGGCACCTCCGGCACCGGACACGGCCACCCGCCGCACGTGGGCACCGTGCTCGGCATCCTGCTGCTGCCGATGGTGCTGATCTTCTTCAACACCGGCGTGGACACCCTGGCCACCGCCGGTGTGGTGGACGGGGACGCCACCTGGGCCACGGCCATGGTCCTCATCGGCCAGACCCCGGTGGCGCTGCTCATCACCGCCATCGTGGCGATGTTCGTCCTGGGCCGCGGCCGCTACCCGCGCGACCGGGTGGAGCAGATCGTCAACGCCGCCCTGGGCCCGGTCTGCTCGATCATCCTGATCACCGGCGCCGGCGGCATGTTCGGCGGCGTGCTGCGCGCCAGCGGCATCGGCGAGGCGCTCGCCTCCAGCCTGGAGTCGACCGGGCTTCCGGTGATCGTGGCGGCGTTCGTGGTGGCCACCGCGCTGCGGGTGGCCCAGGGCTCGGCGACCGTCGCGCTCACCACCACCGCCGCCCTGGTCGCCCCGGCCGTGCAGGCGGCCTCGGGCCTGAGCACGATCGACCTGTCGCTGATCGTCATCGCCATCGCCTGCGGCTCCACCGTGCTCTCCCACGTCAACGACTCCGGGTTCTGGCTGGTGGGCCGGTTCCTGGGGATGGACGTGGCGACCACTCTGCGCACCTGGACCGTGATGGAGACCCTGATCGGCGTGGTGGGCTTCGCCTTCGCCCTGGTCCTCAGCCTGCTGCTGTAGGGCCGCCCGGCCCCTGGGCCCCGGGGTCCGTCCCTCCGGGGCCCAGGTCCCGCCCGCCGTCCGCGCCTCCGCCCCCCTCCAGCGCCTCGACCACCTCGTCGACGATCGCGCGCATCGCCGCCTCGGCGACCTGGGGCAGGCCCCCGTCGATCGCCGAGGCCACGTGCCGGTGCAGGCACAGCGCCTCGGGGCGGGGGGTGGGCGGCATCAGGCTGTGCTCGGTGCGCCCGGCCAGCACCTCGGCCACCACCCCGGACAGCCCGGCGAACATGTCGTTGCCGGACAGCTCCAGGATCCGCCGGTGGAAGGCGATGTCGAGCTCGAGGAAGCCCTCCAGGTCCCCGCGGCGGCCCGTGGCGGCCATCCGCCGCTCCAGGTCGACCAGGGCGGCCCGCTCCTCGGCGGAGGCGAGCCGGGCGGCGGCGGCCGCGGCCGGGGGCTCGACCGCGGCGCGCAGCCCGTTCAGCGAGCGGAGCTGCTCCAGGCGTCCGGGCCCGGCCAGCCGCCAGCGGATGAGCTGGGGGTCGAAGACGCTCCACTCCGAGCGCGGGCGCACCCGCACCCCGGTGCGGGGGCGGCTGACCACCAGGCGCATCGACTCCAGCACCCGCACCGCCTCGCGGGCCACGGTGCGCGAGACGCCGAACTCGCGGACCAGCCCGTCCAGGGTGAACACGTGGTCGGGGCCGTAGCGGCCGGCCGCGATCGCCGGGCCCAGCTCCGCGAGCACGCGGTTGTGCAGGGTGCGGTGGTCGGACTCGCGGCTCATCGGGCTCCTCGGCTCGGTGGGCCCGCCCTGTGCGGGCCGGGGGCGGGGCGTGTCGCACACGGCACCGCCCTATTGATAACACTATTGAAGCGGGGCGTTCGGGATCCCGCGACCGAACGGGCGTCCGAACGCCGCCTCACGGGGAGGGACAGTACATGCACTTCGTCTTCATGGGCGTGTCGGGGAGCGGCAAGAGCACGGTGGCGCTGCGCGCGGCCGAGCGGCTCGGCCTGCCCTTCGCCGAGGCCGACGCGTTCCATCCCGAGGCGAACATCGCGAAGATGTCGCGGGGCGTGGCCCTCGCCGACGCCGACCGGCTCCCCTGGCTGCGGTCGCTGGCCGCCTGGATCGGCGAGCGCGAGACGGAGGGCACCAGCAGCATGATGGCGTGCTCGGCGCTGAAGCGCTCCTACCGGGACGTGCTGCGCTCGGGCGCCCCCGACGTGCGGTTCGTGCACCTGGACGGCCCCGTCGCGCTGATCCGCGAGCGCCTGTCCGAGCGGGCGGGCCACTTCATGCCGACGGGCCTGCTCGACTCCCAGCAGGCCACCCTGGAGCCGCTGGAGGCGGACGAGAAGGGGACGGTGCTCGGCATCGCCCCGCCGCCCGAGGAGATCGTGGAGGCGGCGGTCGCCGCGGTCCGCGCGGCCCTGGCGGAGAACGGGGACGCCGCGGCGCACAGCGCCGGGTGAGGACCGGCTCCGGCGTTCCGGCACCCGGATGCGGGAGCCCGCCCGTTGATTCGTTCCCTCGAAAGAAATGCACCCTGCGGGGCGCCCGCCGCCCCGCCCGGAAACGGCGAAGGAGACGCCCGTCGGGCGTCTCCTTCGCCGTTCGCTGTTCCGGTCGTGCACCGTGCCGCCCGCCGGGCGCGCGGAGAACGGGGAATCCGCGGCGCGGCGCCGCACGGCTCGTGTGGAGGGACCGGCGCGCCCCGGGGCCGCATCGGCTCCGTTCCCTCCGGGGCGCCCGCCGGTCCGGGCACGCCCTAGGTGTCGGGAGGGTCCGCGGGGTCGGAATCGGGGTCGGGGGCGGCCGCGGCCGCGGTCCGCAGGGGCTCGGGGGATTCGGGCGGGGTCGAGGGCGGGGAGGGGACCGTGCGGGCCGTCACCCGGCGGTCTCCATGTGGCCCATCCGGGTGGAGATCTCCATGCCCGCCTTGGCCACCGTCTCGCCGATCGCGTCGAGCTTGTCCTCCTCCATCCGGTAGGAGGGGCCGGACGCGCTGATGGCGGCGATCACCTCGCCGGTCAGGCCGCGGATCGGAGCGGCCACGGCGTTCAGGCCGACCTCCAGCTCCTCGGTCGCGGTGGCGAAGCCGCGCTCGACGATCTCCTCGAACTCGGCGCGCAGCTCCTCGGGGTCGGTCACGGTCTGCGGGGTCAGCTCCTCCAGCCGTCCGCGCAGCACGCGGCGCTGGTCGCTCGGGCGCATGTGGGCCAGCAGCACCTTGCCGCTGGACGTGGAGTGCAGCGGGTTCTGCCGCCCGATCCAGTTCTGGCTGACCACCGCCGAGGAGCCGCGGACCTGGTCGATGTTGACCACCATGTCCCCGCTCGGTATTGCGATGTTGACCGTCTCCCCCAGGTCGGAGGCCAGGTCCTCGCAGACCCGGCGGCTCTGCTGGGTCAGGTCCAGCCCGGCCGCCATGGTGCCGGCCAGGCGGATGATCCCGAACCCCAGCTGGTATTTGCCGCGCAGCCCGGGCTGCTCCACCAGTCCGCGCCGCTCCAACGCTCCGACCAGTCGGAATGCGGTGGACTTGTGTACGCCCAGCTCTGCCGCGATCTCGGTCACTCCGGCCTCGCGGTGCTGGGCGAGAATCTCCAGCACCGTGATGGCGCGATCCACCGACTGCACGGGAGCACCGTCCTTCCCGGCCGCGGTCCTGGCCGGTTCCGCCTCACCGCCCGACCCCCGCCCGAACCGTGCCGTGTCCGTCGTCGTCTGACTCTTTCCTGCGCGGTGGTCGTTGGAAGCCATGCCCACCACGATAACGCCGTGCCCTCGAACTTCCCGGAACAGGCGCCCTGGCCAGGGCGTCATACCTGGTCAGAAGGTTCTGCACGGGCTTCACACGCCCCCTCTGCCTCCCCACGGCACCCGTCTCCCCAACGCCTCCCAAGGCTGCCCACGCCCCCCTTTCACACCACCGCCCCCTCCCGCGCGCTCCGGACGCCGGCGGCCGCGTCGGTGAGGAGACGGGCCAGGTAGTCCGCGAACGAGGCGCGCACGAGGATGCGGAAGGCGGTGGCGTCCCCGCCCGACGGGCCGGGCCCGCCGGTGCGGTGCAGGCCCACCGCCGCCTTGCCGATGACCGTCTGGGCGTAGGAGCCGGCGCCGAACTCGCGCGGGTGCAGGTCCATCGGGCAGCCGCGGGCCAGCACCTCCTCGGCGTCCGGGCCGGACAGCTCCAGCACGGTGCGCTGGGCCGACAGGTCGGCCACGGCCGCGCACAGCCGCCCGTACTCGCCGCCCAGCGCCGCGCTGAGCCCCGCGCACAGTCCGCGCCCCGTGGCCTCGGAGTCCACGACCAGGTACCGTCCGGGGCCGCTCCACAGCACGTAGGGAGCGCCGTTCCCGGTGGCGCGCCCGGGGCCGGGGAGCGGGCAGCCGAGGAACTGCTCGGCCATGCGGGAGGCCGCGTCGGCCTCCTCGGCGTCCACGCGCAGCTCGGCCTGGGCGAGGAACGACAGCTCGCTCAGGTGCGAGCCCTCCAGGAGGCCCTCGGCCGGACTGCGCCGGCGCGGGACAGCGGGTTCAGCCATCCTTGCGGCTCCCTTCCCTGTCGTAGAACACCGGGTCGGCGACCCGGACGGGTACTGCGGTGTCGAGGTGCACGGCGTGCACCACCTCGCCGTGGCGCGCGCGGCCCGAGCGCAGCAGCCCGAGCGCGAACGAGCGCCCCAGCGCGGCGCTGTCGTAGGAGGAGGTCACCCACCCCTGGGAGCGCGCGCGGGGCGCGCCGGGCCCGGGGGCCCCGCCGATGAGCTGCGCCCCTTCGGCCAGGACGGTCCCGGGGTCCTCGGGCAGGAGGCCGACGAGCTGGGGCCGGTCCCCGCGGGCGGTGTCGGGGCGGCGCAGGGAGCGCTTGCCGACGAAGTCCTTGGTGCGCGAGAGGGCCCAGTCCATGCCCAGGTCCAGGGGGGTGACGCTGCCGTCGGTCTCGTGTCCGACGACGATGAAGCCCTTCTCGGCCCGGAGCACGTGCATGGTCTCGGTGCCGTAGGGGGTGATGCCGAGGTCGGCGCCCGCGTCCATGGCCGCCTCCCACACCGCGAGCCCGTACCAGGAGGGCACGTTGACCTCGAAGGTCAGCTCGCCGGTGAAGCTCACCCGCAGCACGCGCGCGCGGACCCCGGCGACCTCGCCCTCCCTGAGGTCCATGAAGCGGAAGGCCTCCTGGGAGACGTCCATTCCGGGGGCCAGGCGCCGCATGACGTCCCGGGAGCGCGGCCCGACCAGGCTCACTACGGCCCAGGCGTCGGTGGCGTTGAAGACGTGCACGCACAGCTCCGGCCACTCGGTCTGGGACCACTCCTCCATGTGGTCCAGGACGGTCTCGGCGTTGCCGCTGGTGGTGCTCACCAGGTACGCCCCGTCGGGCAGGCGGGCGATGACGCCGTCGTCGAGGACCATGCCGTCGGCGGTGCACAGCAGCCCGTAACGGCACCGCCCCGGCTTGAGGGTCGAGAGGTTGCCGGTGTAGAGGCGGTCGAGGAAGGTGCCCGCGTCGCGCCCGGCGACGACGATCTTGCCGAGGGTGGAGGCGTCCAGGGCGGCGACCCCGGTCCGGGCGGCGGTGCACTCGCGCAGCACGGCCGCGTGCATGTCCTCCCGGCCCCGCGGGTAGTACCGTGCGCGGCGCCATTGCCCGACGTCCTCGTACACGGCGCCGTGCGCCTCGTGCCAGGGCTGCATGGGCGTCCGGCGCAGCGGGTCGATGAGGTCCCCGCGCGCGCGTCCGGCCAGGGCGGTGAAGGGGACGGGCGCGTACGGGGGGCGGGGCGTGGTCCCGCCGACCTCGTCCATGGTGCGCCCGAGCAGGTGCGCCGTGATGCCGGAGGCGACGGTGCCGCAGGTTCGCCCCTGGTCGGGGCCGGTGCCGATGGTGGTGTGGCGCTTGATGAGCTCGATGGAGTCCATTCCGGCGGCGATCGCGGCGCGGATGTCGGACAGTGCGGCGTCGCGCTGGAGGTCCACGTAGACCCGCGCCGCGTCGGTGCCGGGGCCGGTGACGCAGAACAGAGCCATGGCCGGTGCGTCGGCCTCGGAGCCGGAGGAGGCCGCCGGGGTGGCGGGGGCGGCGGGGCCGCCGACCCCCTCGCCGCCGTGCCCCTGGGCCGACGCGCCGCGCGAGCGCATGACGTCGGGCAGCCCGCCGACGGGCGCTCCCGCCAGGGGGCCCAGCGGCCCGGTGTGCACCGGGTCGGGCGGCGCGACGGGCGGGCCGAGCGCTGCCCTGGCCGCGGCCGCGCCCGCCGCCCTCCCCTCCTCCTCGGCGGCCCCGGCGTCCCGGGTGCCCGCCGCCGCGCCGACGCACACGGTGGTCGGCGGAAGGCCCTCGGGCAGGAAGGCCGCGTGCGGGGCGGACCAGCGCAGGCGGGCGCCCGCCTGGACGGCGAGCGGCGCGGCCGGGTCGTGCCCGCCGGAGACGGCGAGCAGGTCGCAGGGAACGCGGACGGGCTCGCCGCGGGCGGCGCCGTCCGGGCCGACGGGCGCCAGCAGCGCGGCCGCGACGCCGCCGTCGGCCCCGGCCTCGGCGCGGAGCACCGAGGTCGCGGTGCGCACCTCGACGCCCCGCCGCCGGAGGGCCTCGCGGGCGGCCGACCCGGTCCGGGGGCGGGCGTCGGCGACCGCCGCGATCCGGGCGCCGCCGTCGTGCAGGGCGGCGGCGGCCCACAGCGCCTCGTCGTGGCACCCGGCGACGACGGCCCGCTCCCCCGGCAGGACGCCGTGGCGGCGCACGTAGGCGGCGGCCGCCCCGGCGAGCATGACCCCGGGCAGGTCGTCGTCCTGGAAGGCGAAGGGGCGCTCGGTGGAGCCCGTGGCCAGCACGGTGCGCCGGGCGCGGATGCGCCAGAGCAGGTCGTCGCGGCCCCGCCGCTCCAGGGCGGCGTGCTCGCCGTGGTCGTAGTGGCCGGTGACGGTGGTGCGCGCGAGGGCGCGGACGTCGGGGGCCCGGGCCAGGGCCCGCCAGGTGGCGGCGGCCCAGGCGTCGCGGCCGCCGCCGCGGGCGTCGCCGCCGGGCTCGGGGGCCTCGTCGGCGATGATGACGCGCGCCCCTTCGGCGCGGGCGGCGTCGGCGGCGGCGATACCGGCGGGGCCCGCGCCGACGACGAGGACGTCGCAGTGGGCCCATCGGGCGTCGCCGCCCCGGGCGGGCGCCTGCTCGGGCAGGCGGCCGTACCCGGCGAGGCCGGACACGCGCAGGCCCTCGCGGGCCTCCACGCGGGTGGCGGGGGCCATCGGGCGCGGGTCGGGCCCCTCGGTGCGGACCTGGGCGCCGGGCTCCCCGGTGCCGATGCCCACGACGCCGCGCGGGCGCCCGGTGCGGATCCCGCGGCAGACGGTGCGCACCCCGGCCGCCAGCAGGGCGGCGGAGACGGGCTCCCCGGCGACGGCGGGGACCTCCCCGCCGTCGAAGAGGATCCAGGTGTCGGGGACCGGCCCGGCCCCGGTCCGGCGGCCGGTCATCGCCGGTCCTCCTCCGCGCCGCGGCGCCTGCGGCGGTCGCGGATGCGCTGGGCGGGGCCTCCGCTCTCGGCGGCCCTGTCCGTGCCCGGCCGCCTCTTCCCCAGGATCGCCTCGGGCGGGTTCTCCTCCAGGTCCGGGATTCCGCACCACTCGCGGCGCGCAAGGTATCCCGCGGCGGCCTCGGCCCCTGTCCCGCACCAGCTCATCGTGTGCCTCCTGTGCTGGGGACGGCCCTGCGCACGCAGTACGGCGACACGCACGGCCCCTCGTCCGGTCCGGCCGCCGGGTGCGCGCCGGTCGGGCACGAACCGGTGACCGTGTAGTCGACGGTGTCACGCTCCACGTCGCACCAGCTTCGACAGCCCGAGGCGTGGAACCAGCGCTCGGCGTAGGGCCCCGCCGGGTTGTCGCGCACGAACAGGTAGTCGGCCCAGGCCCCGTCGTCGAGCGCCTCCGGGTCGGCCGGGTAGGCGATGTGCGCCTGCCCGCCGTACCGGAACTCGCGCTCGTCGCGCGGTCCGCACCACGGGCACGGGATGAGGAGCATCGCGGTCGGCCTCCCTGCCGTCTCGGGTCGAAGAGCGGTCCGGTCAGTGGGCCACGGCGGCGGCCCCGTGCTCGTCCACGAGCGCCCCGCTGGTGAAGCGCTCCAGGCCGAAGGGTTCGGCCAGCGGGTGCGGGCGCCCGTTGGCCACGGTGTCGGCGAGGACGTGCCCCACGCCTGGCGTCGCCTTGTACCCCCCGGTGCCCCACCCGCAGTTGATGTACAGGCCCTCGAAGGGGGCCGGCCCGATGACCGGCGAGGCGTCCGGCGCCACGTCGACGGTGCCCGCCCAGGTGCGCAGTACCTCGGCGTGCGCGAACACCGGGTACAGCTCGACCGCGGCGGCGATCTGGTCCTCGACGGTGCGCGGCGATCCGCGCTGCCCGTAGCCGTTGTAGCCGTCGATGCCCGCCCCCAGCACCAGTTCGCCCTTGGGGGCCTGGCTGACGTAGACGTGCACCGCGTTCGACATGACCACGGTGTCCAGCACCGGCTCCAGCAGCGGGGTGACCAGTGCCTGCAGGGGGTGGCTCTGCAGCGGCAGGCGCAGCCCCAGCATCTCGGTGAGCACGCTGGTGCGCCCGGCCGCGCACAGGGCCACCGCCCCGGCGGCGATGTCGCCGCGGGTGGTGCGCACCCCCCGCACCTTCTCGCCGGAGCGCAGGAATCCGGTCACCTCGCACCCCTGCACCAGGTCCACCCCGAGCCGGTCGGCCTCGGCGGCGAACCCCCAGGCGACCAGGTCGTGGTCGGCGATGCCCGCGCGTGGCTGGTAGGTGGCGCCGAGCACGGGGTGGCGGGTGTGCGGGCCGGTGTCCAGGATGGGGACGAGCTTGGCGACCTCCTCGGGGCCCAGCCATTCGGCGTCGATCCCGTTGAGGCGGTTGGCGTTCACCCGGCGCACCGACTCGCGCACGTCGTGGGTGGAGTGCGCCAGGTTGAGCACGCCGCGCTGGCTGAAGTGCAGGTCGCGGCCGAGAGTGTCCTCCAGGTGCTCCCACAGCCCGAGGGCGTGCTCGTAGATCCCGGCGCTGGCGTCCCACAGGTAGTTGGAGCGGATGATGGCGGTGTTGCGGGCCATGTTGCCGCCGGCCAGCCAGCCGCGCTCCAGCACCGCCGCGTTGGTGAGGCCGTGCTCGGCGGCCAGGTAGTAGGCGGTGGCCAGGCCGTGCCCGCCGGAGCCGACGACCAGCACGTCGTAGGCGGGGCGGGGCTCGGGCGAGCGCCACAGGCGCCCGTGCGGCGGGGGCGCGGGGGGCTCGGCGGCGGGGAGCGCGGGCATCAGGCCCTCACCCTCTCCATCCCGGGGTCGTACAGGGGCTCGGCGGCGGCCTCGGCGGGGATGCGCCGCCCGAAGTAGTCGATCTCCAGGCGGGTGCCGGGTTCGGCGAGCTCGGCGGGCAGCCAGGCGTAGGCGATCCCGTGGCCCAGCGTGTACCCGTAGGCGGCGCTGGTCACGTACCCCGAGGCGGTCGGCGCGCCGGGCAGGTGCACCGGTTCGGAGCCCATCACCGTGTTCTCCGGCGGGCCGGTGTCCAGGCAGGCCAGCCGCCGGGCCGGGGACTCGGGGTCCAGGCGCTCCACGGCGGCGCGGCCGACGAAGTCGCCCTTGGTCTTGAGGCGGAGCGCGAAGCCGACCCCGGCCTCGTAGGGGTCGTGCTCGTCGGTCATGTCGGCGCCGAAGGCGCGGTAGCCCTTCTCCAGGCGCAGGGCGTCGAAGGCGCCGCGCCCGGCGGCGGCCAGGCCGTGCCCGCGCCCGGCCTCCCGCAGCGTGTCCCACAGCCGCAGCCCCAGGTCGGGGGTGGTGTACAGCTCCCAGCCGAGTTCGCCGACGTAGGAGACGCGCATCGCCGTCACCGGCACCTCGCCCACGTGCATGCGGGCGCAGTGGAAGTAGCGCAGCCCGTCGTTGGACAGGTCGTGGTCGGCCAGGGGCTGGACGAGGTCCCGTGCGCGCGGCCCCCACACCCCGATACAGGCGGTCTCGGAGGTGAGGTCGCGGACGGCGACCCCGGCGGGTGCGTGCCGGGCGAGGCGGGCCAGGTCCAGGCGGCTGTTCACGCCGAGCTGGAAGAGGTCCTCCTCGATGCGGGCGACGGTGATGTCGCCGAGCAGGTGCCCGCGCTCGTCGAGCATGAGGCAGTAGCTCACCGCCCCGGGATCGCGGTGGGCGCGGCAGGTGGTCATCCGGTCGAGGTAGTCGGCGGCGCCGGACCCGGAGACCTCCAGGCGCATCAGGGACGACATGTCGTACAGCGCGACGCGTTCGCGGGTGGCGCGCGCTTCGGCGGCGATGGCGGGCGACCAGTAGCGCGCGGCCCATGGACCGGGGCGGGGCGCGTGCTCGGCGCCTTCCAGCGCGGTGTTGTCCTCGTAGTAGTAGGGGCGCTCCCACCCGTTGGCCTCCAGGAAGAAGGCGCCGAGTTCGCGCTCGCGCTCGTAGAAGGGGGCGACGCGCAGCGGCCGGGGGCGCTCCATGGGCTGCTGCGGGTGGAGGGCGTCGTAGACCTCGATGAAGTTCCGGCAGCCCCGCTCGCGGACGTAGGAGGGGGCCAGGTGGTGCCGCTGGAACCGGTTGATGTCGCAGGCGTGCAGGTCGAAGGTGGAGGCGCCGTCGGCGATGAGCTCGGCGACGGCGCGCGCCACCCCGGCCGAGTGGGTGATCCACACCGCCTCGGCCGACCACAGCCCGGCGGTGCGGGCGAACTCCCCGATCAGCGGCATGGTGTCGGGGGTGAAGGAGAACAGGCCGTTGAACCCCTCCTCCACCTTGGTGTCGGCCAGGGCGGGCAGCAGGCCGAGGGTGTCGTTCCAGGCGGGGGCGAAGTCCTCCGGGGTGAAGGGGTGCATGGAGGGCATCGGCAGGTCCGGCGTGGTGGCGGGGGTGCCGATGGCGTCGGGGGCGACCGGCATGGGCCGGTGCCCGTAGTAGCCCACCCCGACCCGGTCGCCGCGCTCGCGGTAGTACAGGTCCCGCTCCTGGTAGCGGAGGATGGGGTGGGGCGCGGCGTCGCCGCCTCCGTTGGCGGCGAGCGCGGCGGTGGGCCCGGTCCAGCCGAACTGGTGGGCCAGCGGGGTCAGCGGCAGCGCCTCCCCGGCCATGGCCGCCACCCGCGGGCCCCACATCCCGGCGCACAGCACGACCGCGTCGGCGGGCAGGCGCCCCTGGTCGGTCAGTACGGCGGCGACCCGGCGGCCGGAGGGGGCGCCGTCGCCGCGGGTCTCGATCCCGGTGACCTCGTGGCGGGGCAGGAAGCGGGCGCCGCGCAGCACCGCCGCCTCGGCCTGGGCGCGGGCGGCGCCCAGCGCGTCGGCCAGGCCGTCGTCGGGGGTGAGCAGGCCGCCGAGCACCCGGTCGGCCTCGACCAGCGGATGGGCCTGGGCGCAGTCCTGCGGCCCGACGACGGCGGCGCGCAGGCCCCAGGAGCGGGCCCAGCCGCACCGTCGGTGCAGCTCGTCGAGGCGTTCGGGGGTGGCGGCCAGTTCCAGGCCCCCGACCGGGGAGAAGCAGGGGCGCCCGTCCACGCGCAGCCCGCGGTACTTGTCGGCGGTGTAGCGGGCGAAGTCGGTCATGGCCTTGGCGCCGTTGGTCTGGAAGACCAGGCCGGGGGCGTGCGAGGTCGACCCGCCGGTGCGGTACAGGTCGCCCTGGTCGACGACGGTGACGTCGGTGCACCCGCGTGCGGTGAGCTCGTCGGCCACGGCGCAGCCGACGATCCCGGCGCCGACGACGACGATCCTGGGAACGGTTCGCTGGGTGTGCGGGAGAGCGGGCATGGCGGCCTGCCTTCGCCATCGGTGTTCGCGTGTGCGCCCGGCTCGACGGGTTTCCGTGTGCGCAACCAAGTGCGGTCTACGCAACAGCCTTGATCGTGCGGCCGGCGGTGTCAAGGGGGCGGCGCCGGGGGTGCCGGGAGGTGCCCGGCGCCCCCGCGCCGCCCCGCCTCAGGACGTCGCCGCCAGGCTCCGCAGGTCCTGCTTGGGCAGCATCTTCTTGGGGTCGACGAAGGGCTTCTCCACCACCACGGCGGGGACCTGCCCGCCGGGCCGGTGCACCGTCAGCTCGGTGCCCAGGGCGGCCAGGTGGATGGGGACCATGGCGAAGCCGATGTTGCGCTCCAGCCGCGGCGAGTGGCAGGCCGAGGTCACCTTGCCGACCGGCGCGCCCGAGGACCCGGGCTCGTGCACCGGGAAGACGTCGATCATCGACCCGTCGTTGTAGGTGCCCAGCGGCTCGCCGCCGATCTCCACGCCGACCAGCTTGCGGGAGATGCCGTTGTCGCGGACGCGGGTGAGCGCCTCCTTGCCGACGAAGTCGGCCTCCTGGTCCAGGTCGACCATCCAGCTCACCTCGTAGCCGTAGCCGACCTCGAAGGGGTTGGTGTCCAGGCCGATGTCGCTGCCCCAGGCGAGGATGCCGCCCTCGATGCGGCGGAGGTGGCAGGGGCCGATGACCTGGATGCCGTGCGGCTCCCCGGCCTGGAGCACGGTGTCCCACAGCCGGACGCCGTCGCGGGAGGCCTCCTTGAGGTAGATCTCGAAGCCCAGCTCGGAGGTGTAACCGGTGCGCGAGACCACCACCTGCATGCCGTCCAGCTCGTACTCGCGGCAGAAGTAGTAGGGGACGTCCATGACGTCCTGGCCGAACAGGTCGACCATGACCTCGCGCGACTTGGGCCCCTGCACCTGCACCGGCCCCACGTCGGCCTCGCGGATCCGCACGTCCATCCCGGAGTTGTAGGCCAGGCCCTGCGCCCACAGCAGCACGTCGCTGTCGGCCAGGGAGAGCCAGAAGTGGTTCTCGCCCAGGCGCAGCAGCACCGGGTCGTTGATGATCCCGCCGTCGGGCGCGGTGATGAAGACGTACTTGCACTGGCCCACGGCGCACTTGGTCAGGTCGCGCGGGACGAGCATGTTGGTGAACGCGAAGGCGTCGGGGCCGGTGATCTCGATCTGGCGCTCCACGCCGACGTCCCACAGGGTCACGCCGTTGACCAGGTGCCAGTACTCGGCGACGGGGTCGCCGTAGTGGCGCGGGTGGTAGGTGTGGTTGTACACGCTGTACTTGGCGACGCCGTGCCTGCGTGAGGCGTAGAAGAACGGCGACTTCCTGATCCGCGGGTACAGCAGGATCTCCGGGTTCTCGTTCACGGCCATTCAGGGCCTCCAACCACTCCGATGCGCAACGAGGATCACCATGCGCAACTCACAGTCGCCTGTGAGCGATGCCACTGTCAAGCACCGCAGCGCCAGGTAAGTTCCGTCTACCGCAACGGCAATCCATTGACGCAACGAATCGCCGGATCTTACGCTGTAACCAACCGATCACGTTGCCTCATATGAGAATAGTTGCACATAGAGCAACAGCCACGCCAGTGGCGTCGCCCGCGGTCGGAACCCCCCGCACGGAGCCCATGGGCCCCGTGCGGCGCACGGAACGAGGCGGACCATGGCCCCACTTCTCGCCACCATCGAGCACGCCGTGAAGAAGCCGGTGTGGGACTGCCGGATGTGCGGCCAGTGCGTGCTGCACTCCACCGGATTCACCTGTCCGATGACCTGCCCCAAGACGCTGCGCAACGGCCCCTGCGGGGGCGTGCGCGAGGACGGGTCGTGCGAGGTCGACCCGTCGATGACCTGCGTCTGGCTCAAGGCCTACGGGCGGGCGCGCCGCCTGCCCGGCCACCTGGGCGACGGCGTCGACGAGCTGCGCCCGCCCGTCGACAACCGGCTCCAGGGCACCTCGTCCTGGGCCAACCTGGCCACCGGCCGCGACCGCGCGCTCCCCGAGGGGTGGCGCGCGGCGGCCGGGGCCGACGAGGCCCACGAGGCCGCCCCGACCGGACCCACCGCAGTGGAGGTGCCCCGTTGAGCCTGGTCGAGCTGCTGACCGCGCCGGATCCGTACCGGCCGGTCGTCACCGCCGAGTTCCCGGCGGTCGACGGGGGCGGCCTGGAGGCCGTCGCCGCGCACGCCGCCCGCCTGGCGCCCTACGTGGACGCCGTCAACGTCACCGACAACCCGGCCGCGCACGCCCACGCCTCCAACGTGGCCGTCGCGATCGCGGTGCGCCGACTGGGCCTGGAGCCCGTGCTCCAGGTCGCCTGCCGGGACAAGAACCGGCTGGCCGTCCAGGCCGACATCGCCGGGGCCGCCCTGCACGGCATCACCGCCGTGTGCTGCATGACCGGCGACGACACCACGGCCGGGGACGAGCCCGAGGCCCGCAGGGTGTTCGACCTGGACGGGCCGCAGCTGGTGCGCACGGCGGCGGTCATGGCGGGCGGCAGCTACCTGTCCGGACGGGCCCTGACCCCCGCTCCCCAGCTGTTCATCGGGGCGGTGGAGAACCCCGGGGCGCCGCCGTTCCACGAGCGCGCCGTGCGCGCGCTGAAGAAGGTCGAGGCCGGGGCGCGGTTCCTGCAGCTGCAGATCTGCTACCGGCCCGAGCGGCTCAGCGCCTTCTGCGAGCGGGCCGAGGCCGAGGGGGTCACCCCGGCGGCGGCCCTGCTCCCCACGGTCGCGCTGGTGAAGGGGGCACGCGCGCTGCGGTTCATGGACACCAGGGTTCCGGGGATCAGCATCCCCCAGGACGTGATCGAACGCGTGGAGAAGGCCCCCGACGAGCGGGAGGCCTCCTACGAGGTGTCGCTCGAACTGGCCCGCACCGCCCTCGCCCAGCCCGGGGTGCGGGGCATCCACATCACCGACTTCCGGCACGACGAGGCGCTCGGACGGCTGTGCTCGGACTTGGGCTTGCCGACGATGCGCAGCGCCGCGGGTGAGGACGCCGTCGCGGTCTGAACCCGGATGTGGTCGGATTCCTTCCGCCGCCCCGCGCGGGGCGGCGGAAGGAGGTGCCCATGCGGATCAGGAAGGGCGGACCCGACGACATCCCGTCGGTGCTCGCCATGCTCGACGGCGCCGTCGAATGGCTCGCCGCCCGCGGGCGGGAGGGCCAGTGGGGGGCGCGGCCCTGGTCGGAGTCGCCCGAGCGGGTGCGCCGGATCGAGGACAAGGCCGAGGCGCTGTGGATGGCCGAGGCCGGCGGGGAGCCCGCCGGGGCGATGGCCCTGTCCCCGGTGCCCGAGCCCTACGTCGCCCCCGCGCCCGAGCCCGAGCTGTACGTGGGCCTGCTGCGGGTGGACTGCTGGGCCGGGGGCGACGGCGCCCTCATCGCCTACTACGAGCGGCAGGGCTTCACCCCCGCCGAACGGGTCCCGGTCGGCGCGACCTCGGTCCAGGTCTTCGAGATGCGGGTCTGACGGCCCCGGTATTCCGGCCGGGCCCGGTGATCTTGAGCTCCGCGCCCCGGGGTTCCGGCACACCGAGCCCCGCCGCGATGATCGGGGCATGTCGCGATCGATGACCCCCGAGGAGCGCAGGGCGTTCCTGTCCGAAGGCACCCGCACGGCGAAGGTGTCCGTCACGTTGAAGAGCGGGGAACCGCACGTGAGCCCGGTGTGGTTCCTCCTCGACGGTGACGACCTGCTGTTCACCACCCCCGCCGACTCGGTCAAGGCGCGCGTCCTGCGCCGCGACCCGCGGGCGGCGGTCTGCGTCGACCTCCAGGAGCAGCCCTTCGCCTTCGTCGCGGTGCGCGGCACCGCCGAGCTGGACGAGGAACCGGAGGCGGTGCGGAGCTGGACCGAACGGATCGAGGCCCGGTACGCGGCGAGGACGGAGCGGTCCGGGGCGGGCACCGGCGACGGGCCCGCCCCGGACGACGCCTACCACCGCCCGCCCGGCGTGCTGGTGCGGGTCCGCCCGCACCGGACGACCGCGGTCGGCTACGACGACGAGTGACCCGGCGCGGCGCGGTCCGCGGCCTCCCGGGCCTCACCGCGCCGCAGCCACCACCACGCCAGCGGAACCAGCACCACGAGCACGCCCGTCGCGGGCAGCCCCTCGAACAGCCCGGCGAAGCCGACCCCGCCCGTGTACAGGCTCGGCTCGGGCAGGTACACGACGATCGCGCCGGCGGCCTGGTCCAGCGGGAACCAGGCGGACGTGCCCTCCCCGCCGGGCGGCACCGCCACGGTGAACAGGGCCGAGGGCAGGATCAGCGCGGCGGCGTGGAAGCCGGTCGCCGCCCACAGGTTCCCGGTGCGCAGGGTGACCAGCGCGGCCAGGACCGCCCACAGGAAGATGTTGAGCATCAGCACCCAGTGCGCCCGGTGGGGGTCGCCGCCCGCCAGGTAGAAGCCGATGAAGGTGAAGTGGAACAGGGAGAAGAAGACCGACGAGAGCAGCACGCCCGCGGTCCTCCCCCAGCGCAGGGCGACGGCCTGGAGCATCCACCCGCGGAAGAGCTGCTCCTCGACGCCGATCATGACGATGCGGACCAGCAGCATGGCGAGGGCCACGAGCCCGACGAGCACCGGCCCGTCCGGCCCGAACGACCACACCTCCTCCAGGCGCGCCGTACCCGCCGCCAGGGCGGTCCCGATCCACCCAGCGATGTAGGCGACGGCCAGGGCGGTTCCCCCGAGCAGGCCGGTGAGCGCCTTCCAGCCGAACCCGAGCCCGGTCGAGGCGAAGAAGGACCGCCGCTCGTAGTAGCGCAGCCACAGCCACAGCGCCGCGTAGGGGCCGACGAGCGTGAGGACCTGGAGGACGATGCCCAGGGCGACCGTCGCGCCCTGCCCCGCGTCCTCGGCCGCGCGCATGACGGCGGGGACCCCGAGGAGGAGTGCGGGCCCGATCCCCGCCAGGTAGAGGAGTTGGGTCAACGGGATCGTGGCGAGCGGGTGCGTGGCGCGCGCCCCGGAGGCGCCTGCGCGGACGAACGCCTCGCCCGTCGTCCGCGGTGGTGTGCCGTCGGGCGTCGGGCGCATGGATTCGGTGATGGAGGACATGGCCGGGACGCTAGGCCCGGCGGCCGCCCCGGCACATCGGGCGCGGGACCGATGACGGTCCCCTCCTCCACCCGCCCTCCGGGCATGACCATGGTCATGGTGCAGGAGGTGACCCGGGCATGACCCCCGCGGAACCGCCCACGGGAGGGGCCCGCTGCTAGCTTCGAGCCATGAGCACGGCCACGGACACTGCGCACCCGGCGAAGCGGTGGGGCGGACGGGACATCGCGCGCTGGGTGTCGCTGTCCGGTTCGCACGCTCCCCTGCTGCTGCACGTCGCGTTCTGGGGCGCCTACGCCGGGACCGTCGCGGCGGCGGCGGTCCTCTACTCCATGCCGCTCCCCCCGCAGCGCCCCGCGAACGAGGCGCTGGCCCTGGCCTTCACCGCGGCCCTCCTGCCGACGGCTCTGCTCTGGCCCTTCCTGAGCTGGACCCCGGGGGCACCGGGGCGGCGCCCCAAGGTGCTGTCCCTGCTCTTCTTCGCCTGCACCGCGGTCCTCATGGCCGGATCGGGCGGACTCCTGGTGCAGATCATGGTGTTCGCGGCCATCGGCAACGTCGTCACCGTCCTGGGCCCCCGGGCGGCCCTCGCCTGCACGGCGCTGCTGAGCGCCGGGGCCCTCGGGGTGTTCGCCCTGCCTCCGTCCCGCATCGCCACCGGCCTGTTCGAGGGCTCCCTCATCTTCTTCTTCGGGCTGCTGAGCATCATGGCCTTCACCGCCCTCATCGCCGCGCAGCAGCGCACGCGGGAGACCCGGCAGGTGCTCGCCGAGCTCGAAGAGGCGCACTCCGAACTCCGCCGCTACGCCGACAGGGTCAGGGAGCTCACCATCGCCGAGGAGCGTGCGCGGATGGCGCGCGAGATGCACGACTCCGTGGGGCACTACCTGACGGTGCTCAACATCGGCCTGTCCAACGCCGAACGCTTCCGCACCGCCAAGCCCGAGGCGGCCTGGCAGGAGGTGGGCGACGCCAAGCGGCTGGCGCAGGAGGCCCTGGCCGACACGCGCCGCTGGGTGCGTGCGCTGCGCCCGCTGCAACTGGAGGGACGGGCGGGCCCCGAGGCGGTGGGGGCGCTGGCCGAAGCCTTCTCCGGGGGCGGCGGGGAGGTCGGCTCCGAGGGCGCGCGGGTGCGCTTCACCTGCGACGGCGACTGGCCCGAGCTGGGCGAGGAGGCCGAGCTGGTCTGCTACCGCGTGGTGCAGGAAGGGCTGACCAACGCGGTGCGGCACTCCGGGGCGCACACCATCGACGTGGCGCTGGAGTGCGGCCCGGAGGGGGTCGCGGCGTCGGTGGTCGACGACGGGCGCGGGGCCGCGGGCGGAACACCGGCGGGGGCGGGCGGCTTCGGGATCGACGGGCTGCGCGAGCGGGTCGAGGCCGTCGGCGGGACCCTGGAGGCCGGTGCGCGCGACGAGGGCGGGTTCGCCCTGCGGGCGGTGCTGCCCGCCCGGCGGCGGGCGGCGGAACCGGTGGGAGCCGGGGCGGAGGCCCCGGCGTGACCGGGGCCCGCGGCGGCCGCCCGGTCCGCGTCCTGCTCGTCGACGACCAGGTGCTCATGCGCCGGGGTCTGGCCAAGCTGCTGGAGATCGAGGACGCCGTGGACGTCGTCGGCGGCGCGGCGGACGGTGTGGAGGCCCTGGAGGTGCTGGCGGGCGCGGCCGGCACCGGCGCCTACCCGGACGTCGCGCTGGTGGACGCCCGCATGCCGCGCATGGACGGGGTGGAGCTGATCGCCCGGATGGCGCGCGAGCACCCGGCGGTGGCGCCGGTGGTGCTGACCACCTTCGACGACGACGCGTTCATCTTCGGCGGGCTGCGCGCCGGGGCCAAGGGCTACCTGCTCAAGGACACGCCCCCGGACGAGCTGGTGTCGGCGGTGCTGCGGGCCGCGCGCGGGGAGACCGTGCTGGGCGGAGCGGCCGCCGACCGCCTGGTGGCCGGGCTGCGGGCCGCCCCGCCGGAGGCCGGGGCCGCCGCGGCCCCCGGCGGCGGGACGGCCGAGGAGGGCCGCGCGGCGCGGGAGGGCCTGTCCGAGCGCGAGGCCGAGGTGGCCCGCCTGGTCGGCGGCGGCGCGACCAATCGGCAGATCGCCCGGCGCCTGTTCATCACCGAGGGGACGGTGAAGAACCACGTGTCGAGCATCCTGCGCAAACTCGGCCTGCGGGACCGGACACAGCTGGCGGTGTGGGTGGGCCGGTCGGGCCTGGAGTCCTGACCGGCCGGGGGTGCGGGTCCGCCCGCGGCGCCGCCGGAGGTGGTCCGCGGCGCGGTGCGGATGCGGGAGGCGGTCGAACGGCACACGGTGCGGGTACACACCGCCGACCTGGACGAGTCGGCGGTGCCCGCCCACGAGCGGGAGCGGCCGGTACCGCCACCGGGACACGGCCCTGAACCGGTTGGGGAGGCTCGGCGCGCTGACCGGCAACAGCCGACGGTGCCGGAGGAGGCGGCGGTGGTGCTGTCGGCCCTGCACTGCGACGCGCGGCCGCGGGCGTGAGCGCGGTGCGTTCGGCGGCGGGGCCTCTGATTGTCGGTGGGGAATTCTGTATCGGCTGCGGGTACGGCGAGGGGCGTCCGTGGAGTGTGTGCGGGCCGGGTGCGCCGCCGGGGGCCACGGGCCGGGGTGTGCCGGAGGGTCCGCGCGCTCTACGCCGTGGTCCGGCACGACCGGCTGGTCGGTGCCCCTGTCGAGGCCCCTGCCCGGCGGCCGCTGGTGGCCCGCGGCCAATGGCCGGGGCACACGATGCCCATCAACGATCTCAGGTCGGCGGGACCGCCACCGGCTCCAGGACCACGACGGCGGTCGCCCCGGGGCGGCGGGACGCGTGGCCGTCGAGGCCCTTGTCGACCGCGCGCCAGCGGTCCCAGAGGCGCTCCCTCTCCTCGCCGGTGGCCGCGCGCGCCCGGACGCGGTGGCGCAGGACGCGGCCGCGACCGCCGGACAGCTCGACCGCGGCCCCGGGGTGGGCCTGCAGGTTCAGCCACCATGCGGGCTCGGGGGCGCCCCAGCCGTTCATCGCGAGCGTCACCAGGTCGGAGCCGTCGACGAGGTAGGCGAGCATGACGCTCCGCCGCCGCCCGGTGCGGCGCCCGACCGCGGTGAGGCGCAGGACGCCGTAGGAGTCGGGGCCGGGGGACCACAGGCCGGTCCGGCCGCGGGTGAGCCGGTACAGGGCGCGGTGGCCCCTCCAGAAGAGGTGGATGAACCACCGCGGCGGGAGCCATGGCGGTCGCTCGCGTCGGTCGGACACGGTGCCTCCTCATCGCGGGTGGACCGACCCTACGGCCGGTGCGGCGCGAGGGGTAGTGCCGCCGGTCCCGAACCGCGCCCCCTGAGGGTCCCGATACCGAGGGCGCCGCCGGCCGCAGGTCACCGGTCGCCCGTGTCCGGCCCTCCCGCCTCCGGCGCGTTCGGGGCGGCGCGCCTCGCCCGGTCGGCCTGGGCGATGAGGCGGTCCATCACCTGGCGGAGCGTGTCCGGGTCGGGCTGGGCCAGTCCGGCGATGGAGGACAGGTACAGCCCGTCGCCGACCAGGCGGATGGTCTCGGCCAGCACCGGGTCGTCCAGCTCCTCGTGGAGCAGCCGCGCCCACTCCTCGAAGAAGTAGCGGACCAGGTCGCGCGTCTCGTCGGTCATCGACTCCTTGCTGCGCAGCGCGGCGATGATCGACCAGTACAGCTCCGCCTCGTGCTTGGAGGCGGGCAGCGAGGTGCGCAGGAAGGTCCGGACCACCCCCTCGCCGCTCTCCTCCGCCTCGCGGAACTCCTCCTCGGCCCGGTCGGCCAGGCGCCGGATCAGCCCGGCCATCATCTCGGCCTTGGAGGGGAAGTGGTAGAGGAGCCCGCCCTTGGAGACGCCCGCGGCGGCGGCCACGGACTCCAGCGTCACGGTGGACACGCCCTCGTCGATCAGGATGCCTTCGAGCGCGTCCAGGATCCGGTCGCGCGTTGTGCCGGTACTCACCTTTGACACTGTACCGGCCGGACGGTACTGTACCGTCTGGACGGTTCATAGAATCCGGGACCGCCGCGCACCGACCGCCCCCGCCCCACCGGGGACGCGGAGACGGACAGGGTGCGACGGTCGGCCGGAATACATAGGATGATCGGCCCGTTCCAGTGGCGCCGCCCCGCCGAGCAGGCCCCGGCGGCGCCGCCCACGACGCCGACGCAGACCAAGTAGAGGGACCATGACTTCCGCCGTTGCCGGGCCCGACGACAGGCCCGACGACACCCCGGCCGCGCGCCCCGCCAAGGCCGGCCCCCGCCAATGGGCCGGGCTGGCCGTGCTCGTGCTGCCGGTCCTGCTCATCGCCGTCGACATGACGGTGCTCGGCTTCGCCGTGCCCTACCTCACCGAGGACCTGCGCCCCACCGGCGGCCAGCTCCTCTGGATCGTCGACATCTACGGCTTCGTGCTGGCCGGGCTCCTCATCACCATGGGGTCGCTGGGCGACCGCATCGGCCGGCGGCGCCTGCTCATGATCGGCGCCCTGGGCTTCGGCCTCGCCTCGCTCGCCGCGGCCTTCGCGCCCACGCCCGAGGTGCTGATCGCGGCCCGCGCCCTGCTCGGCATGGCCGGGGCCACGCTGATGCCCTCGACCCTGTCGCTGCTGCGCAACCTGTTCACCGACGACCGCCAGCGGCTCCTGGCCATCGCCATCTGGGCCTCGGGGTTCTCCGCCGGGAGCGCGCTCGGGCCGATCCTGGGCGGCTGGCTGCTGGAGCACTACCACTGGGGGTCGGTGTTCCTCATCAACCTGCCGGTGATGGCGGTCCTGCTGGTGGCGCTGCCGCTGCTGGTGGGCGAGTCGAAGGACCCGGACCCCGGGCGCCTCGACCCGGTGAGCGTGCTGCTGTCCATGGCGGCGATGCTGCCCGCGGTCTACGGGGTGAAGAAGCTCGCCGAGTACGGCTGGGCCCCGGTCCCGGCCGCCGCCCTGGCGGCGGGGCTGGTCCTGGGCGTGCTGTTCGTCCGGCGCCAGCTCCGGCTGCCGCACCCGCTGATCGACGTCCGCCTGTTCGCGGTGCGCCGGTTCAGCGTCGCGGTGGCCACCAACCTGATGATCGTGTTCTCGCTGGTCGCCTCGTTGTTCTTCCTCACCCAGTACCTCCAGCTCGTGCTCGGCATGAGCCCGGTCGCCGCCGGGCTGGTGCTGGTTCCGGGGCTGGCGGTGTCGGTGGCGGCGAGCTTCGCGGCGGTGTCGCTGGCCCGCCGGATGAGCCTGGGCGCGGTGCTGGTACTCGGCCTGGCGCTGATCGCCACCGGGTTCCTGCTGGTCACCCAGGCCCCGCTGGAGGGCGGCGCGGCGCTGATCGCGGTGGCGTTCCTGCTCATCGGCACCGGCATCGGCCTGGCCGAGACGCTGACCAACGACGCCATCCTGACCGCCGCTCCCCCGGCCCGCGCCGGTGCGGCCTCGGCGATCTCCGAGACCGCCTACGAGCTGGGCGGGGCGCTGGGCGTGGCGCTGCTGGGCAGCGTGCTCACCGCGGCCTACCGGATCCGGCTGGAGGACGTGGCCTCGGTGCCCGGGGAGGCGATGGACGCCGCCCGCGAGACGCTGGGCGGGGCGGTCAGCGCCGCCGACGGGCTGCCCGGCGACGCGGGGGCGGCGCTGCTCGGCGCCGCGCAGTCGGCCTTCCTCGACGGCATGCACCTGACCAGCGCGATCGCCACCGTCATCGTGGTCGCCGCGATGGTTCAGGCGGGGCTGCTGCTGCGCCGCGACCGCACCCCGGCGGCGGGGGCGGCGCCGGAGGCCGAGTCGGCCGACGCCTGATCCCACAGGCCGCGCGGCGCCCGGGGGCCGGAGCCCCCGGGCGCCGCGTGCATGGGGGCGCCGGGGCCGGGCGGGAGCGCGGCGTCCAGCACCTCCTGAAGCGGAACCGTGCGCGCGAATGCGGCGAACTCCCGGGCCAGCAGCGGCTCGGGCGCGCGCTCGGGGACGACGATCCCCACCTCGCGCACCCGCTCGGCGCCGGTCACCGGAAGCACGCGCACGCCCGGCGGGGGCGGCGCCGAGCACAGCCACGAGTGGGCCACCACGCCGCACCAGTCGCCTTCGGCGACGTGGGTGTACAGGGCGGGCAGGGCGTCGGTCTCCACCTGCACGCTGGGGCGGCCGCCGTTCTCGGCCAGCGCCGCCTCCATCGCGCGCAGGGCGCCGCCGTCGCAGGTCAGCCCGCACAGGGGGACCCCGGCCAGCTCCTCCCAGGCGACCCAGGCCCGGCCGGTGAACCGGCCGGGGCAGGCGAGCACCACACCGCGCTCGCCGTAGAGACGCACCGTCGACCCGAGGGTCCGCCCGGGGGCCGCGCCCAGGGGGGCGACCCCGCAGTCGAGGCTGCCGTCGGCGAGCCCGCGGGCGATCTCCTCGGCGGGCAGGGCCCACACGCTCAGCCGCACCCGCGGGTGGCGGGAGCCGAAGGGGGCGGTCAGGTGGGCCACGGCGGCCGCGGCGGAGGGCAGAACGCCGATGCGCAGCCGCCCGGTGCGGCCCTTGCGCATGGCGCCGACCTCGGCGTCGAGCAGGTCGCGCTCGGCGAGGATGCGGTAGGCCCAGCGCAGCACCCGCTCGCCTTCGGGGGTGAAGCCCTCGAAGCGGTGGCCGCGCCGCACGATGCGGATGTCGAGTTCGGCCTCGAGCTTGCGCAGGGCGGCGGACAGGGCGGGCTGGGAGACGTGACAGGCGCTCGCCGCACGGGCGAAGTGGCGCTCGCGGTCCAGGGCGGCCAGGTACTCGAGCTGGCGAATCAGCATCCGCGCTCCTCTAGGGGCGTGGCGCCGGAGCCGGACCCAGGGGTTGCCCGGCCCCGGCGCGGAACGGACGCGGGGTGGCCGACCGCAAGGGGTTCAGCGCGACGCGCCCGCCGGTCCCGAAAAAGAGAGACCGGTCACACATTCTGCTGTGCCGGGCCGGTCTACGCCAGACATTCCGGCCGATTCACATGCCTTTTCCGGCGGAGCGCGAGGCAGAGGCCGCGCGATGAGGAACGGGCCTCGGCCTTTGCGGCGGCGCTGACGGTTGCACGGAGTGTGTGCGTCGCCGTGATGGGCGGCGACGGTCGGAGCAGGGCGGTTCCCCGCCCCTGCCCGCCGACCGCCGGGCCGGTGCAGGGGTCCGGAGGAACCCCCGATGGAAGCATGCCGGGTATACCGGGCACCGCGGCCGGGGTCGGCGCGGCCCTGTCCGAGCACATCGGCGCCCTGCCCGGGGCGCTCAAGCGCTCCCAGGCCTGGGACCAGGGCATCGGGATGGCCCGCCACGCGGCCCCCACGGCGGCCACCGGGACTCCGGTGTCCTTCTGCGACCCGCACTCGCCCCGGCAGCGCGGCACCGACGAGAACAACGAGAACACCGACCGGCTGGTGCGCGACCACTTCCCCAAGGGCGTCACCGGCTTCGACACCGTGGACCAGGCGGAGCCGGACCGGGTCCAGGACCTGCCCAACACCCGGCCCCGCAATACCCAGGGCTACCGCACCCCGGCCGAGGCCCTCGACGACCACCTCGTCGCAACAACCGATGGACACCGCCGGGCCTTGGCGATCCTGCGCGGTGGAATCGACACCATTCGGGTGGCCAGGTGTCGGCTCCACCGCGCAGAACGCGCGACCGCGCCCTACTCCTGCTCCCCCGGGGCCTCTTCCGCGTCATCGGCCGCCGCCTGCTCGTGGTACATCCTGCGGGTCGCGTCCGTGTGCTCGCGCATCAGGCGGGCCGCCTCCTCGCCGTCACCGGCGGCGATGGCGTCGATGATCCGCGCGTGCTCCTCCCAGGAGTCGCCGCCGCGCTGCGCGGCCACCAGCCCGTGGTACCAGCGCACCCGCCGGGCGACCTGCCCCGCCAGGTCGGCCAGGACCTCGTTGCCCGACAGCTCGGTGATGCGCCGGTGCAGGTCGGCGTTGAGCGCCACCATCTCCTCGGTGTCACCGCGCTCCAGCCCCTTCTCCCCGGCCGCGCACAGCCTGCGGAGGTCGGCGAGGCCCTCCTCGCGGGCGTTCGCGGCGGCCAGCCGGGCCGACTCGCTCTCCAGCAGCCCGCGCACCGCCAGCAGCTGCTCGGCCTCGTCCCCGCTGGGCCGGTGCACGAACGCGCCGTACCCCGGGCGCAGGTCGACCCAGCCCTCGTTGCTGAGCCGCTGCAGGGCCTCCCGGATGGGCTGGCGCGACACGCCCAGCCGCTCGGCGAGCTCGTTCTCGACCAGGTGCTGGCCCGGCGGGAGCCGCCGCAGGGGGATCAGTTCGAGCAGCGTCTCGTACACGCTCTCGCGCAGCGGCACGGGGCGGCGCACCGGGGTGGGCAGCAGGTTCTTGTCGAGCGGGCGTGAGGCCATCGTCAATCGGTTTCCGTCTGTGGTCGAGGCGGTGGCGTGGCGGTCGGGCAGGACGGGGCGCGCTCCTCGGCGCCTCGCGCCCCGCAAGTCTAGTGTCGGACCGCCCCGCTCGCGGGCTCCGCGGGCCGATCCCTCCGCTCCCGCCGGAGCCCCCGCCAGGGATCAGCGCGGCAGCCGGACGATCTCGGCGACCGGCCCGGACCAGTCCGGGGGGATCACCGCGTAGCCGTCCGCGGCGGCCGGGGAGCGCAGGCTTCCTGGTCGGTCGTGCCCGACCGGCTCGGCGGCGGACCCGGTGAGGCGGACCGCGACCAGGCGCGTGTCCCTGGGATGCGGGCGGACCGGCGCCGACAGCTCGGCCCGGCCCGGCGCCGCGGCGGCCGGATCCGGCCGCCCGGCGAGCGCGGACAGCAGCGGCGCGAGCAGCGTCACCGCGGCGACGAGCGCCGCCCCCGGATTGCCGGGCAGCCCCACCACCGCGGGTCCGTCCGGCAGCCGGGCGAGGAGCTGGGGGTGGCCGGGGCGGCAGGCGACCCCGTCCACGACCGTCTCGGCGCCCAGGTCGTCCAGGGCCGAGCGCAGGTGGTCGGCCGGGCCCTTGGAGGAGGCGCCGCACACGGCGACCGCGTCGGCCCCGGCCCCGGCGGCCGAATGCAGCGCGTCGGCGAGCCCCGCGCGGACGTCGCCCAGGTGGGCGGGGGGTTCGGCGCGGGCGCCCGCCCAGGCGGCCAGGCCGGGCAGCATCGGCCCGATGGCGTCGCGCACCCGCCCGGGTCCGGGGACCCCGGAGCGCACCACCTCGTCACCGGTGACCAGGACGGCGAGGACGGGGCGGCGCACGGGCAGGGCGTCGTGGCCGAGCGAAGCCGCCAGGCCCAGGACGGCGGCGGTGACGGGGGCGCCCTGCTTGAGGACGACGTCTCCGGGCCGGGTGTCCTCGCCCGCACGCCGGACGTGCCGGTCGGGCTCGGTCTCCCCGGAGACGGTCGCTCCGGGCACCGTCCCGGGCGCCGTGCCGACGCCCTCGGCTCGGGCGTGCTCGTAGGGCAGGACCGAGGTGGTGCCGGGCGGGACGGGCGCGCCGGTGGCGATCTCGACGGCGGTCCCGGGGGTGAGGGCGTCGTCCGTGGGGGCTGCGCCCGCCAGGACGCGGCCGGTGACCCGCCACGGACCGGGGCCGCAGACCGCGTAGCCGTCCATGGCGGAGGTGTCGCAGTCGGGGATGCCCACGAGGGCGGGGAGGTCGGATGCGAGCGTAGCGCCGAGGGCTTCGGCCAGGGGCACCCGGCGGGCCGCGCTCGGGCCCGTCCGCTCGCCGAGCTCGCGTGCCGCAGCGCGCGCTCGGTCCCATGCCGCCGAAGCGCCTTCGCGCCGGGCCATCGCCACCCCTGTGCCGCCGCATCCGCTGTGTGTCCACACGCGTCCCTGTATATCCGCGCAGGGAGGCGCGCGGCGCGGCGACCCGCCCTGCGCGTCCCAGGCGTGACCGAGGAACCCGCGCCGGCCGGGCACCGGGGCCGCGAGGCGAACGGGACACCGCGTCACTGGCGAGGGTAACCGCCGACCGATCGGGACATAAGACCCGGCTCCCCCGTCACGGCCCGGTCGCCGCCGGACGGCGGCCCGGACTCCGCTGAAGGGCCCGGAAACCCTGTGCGGCCGCCGATTTGCCACCTGCGGAGATTCCGCTAAAGTTCTAACCGCAGCACGGCGGAGGGCCCACCGGGAAGCCGGGGGGAACGAAGCCGGAAGCGCGCGGACGTGGCTCAGCTGGTAGAGCATCACCTTGCCAAGGTGAGGGTCGCGGGTTCGAATCCCGTCGTCCGCTCGGAGACCGGGGGCTCCCATCCCCTGGAGGAATCCGGTGGAGTGGCCGAGAGGCGAGGCAGCGGCCTGCAAAGCCGTCGACACGGGTTCAAATCCCGTCTCCACCTCCCATGTGGATAGCGGGGCGGTTAGCTCAGTTGGTTAGAGCGCTACCTTGACACGGTAGAGGTCACAGGTTCGAATCCTGTATCGCCCACACGCATACCCGCAGGCCGGGACCGCCCAACGGTCCCGGCCTGCGGTCGTTTGGGCTCGGATATGGAGACGGCGAGGAGACGGTCTTCCTCCGGCACCGTTACGAGGCCCTTCTTGTATCCCGGGCACGGTAGTACTCACCGACCCGTGGAACCGTCTCCATGAGCCGCTCGCGCTCCCCGCGCAGCGCCTCCAGGACCTCGCGGACCAGAGCGGGGACGGACTCCTCCGCGGCGAAGGAGACCAAGACCGGCGAGTGATCGGCGGTCGCACACCGTAGGCCCCCTCGCCTGTGTGGCGAGGGGGCTACGGGCTATCGCGGAAGAGCGGCGGGTGCGGGGCCGCGGGCGCGGGTCAGCGCTCGCCCCCCTCCGCCGGGTCCAGGCGCTTGGCCGGGTAGCGGATTGCCTCCACCATCTCCGTGATGTACCGCGACGGGGGCGCGGTCATCTTGGACACCACGACTGCGACGAGGACGTTCACCACGGCACCCACGGCGCCGATCCCCTCGGGGCTGACCCCGAATACGTGGTCGTTCGCCTGGAGCCCGAAGACCTCCAGTGTGTAGAGCATGTACCCGACCGTCAGGACCAGGCCCGTGACCATCCCGGCCCCGGCCCCCACGGCGTTGCACCGCTTCCAGAAGATGCCCAGGACGATGGCGGGGAAGAAGCTCGCCGCCGCCATACCGAAGGCGAACGCGACCACCTGCGCGACGAACGCCGGGGGGTTGATGCCCGCGACCACCGCGACCGCGATCGCCGCCGCCATCGCGATCCGCCCCACCATCAGGCGTTCGCGGTCGCCTGCGGTCTTGCGGAAGTAGCGGAAGTACAGGTCGTGGGAGGCCGCCGAGGAGATGACCAGCAGCAGCCCCGCCGCCGTGGACATCGCGGCCGCCATCCCGCCCGCCGCGACCAGGCCGACGATGGGGGCCGGCAGACCGGCGATCTCCGGCGAGGCCAGCACCAGGATGTCGTTGTTGACCGTCAGATCGGCCCCGGCCGCGGGGTCGTTGCTGACCGAGTTGATGACGTCGGCGTTCCCGTTCACCGTCACCAGCCCGGTCGCCGCCCAGTTCTCCACCCAGGCCGGCAGGTTGTCCGTGGCGGTGCCGTTCACCCCTTCCAGGAGGTTGAACTTGGTGAAGGCGCCCACCGCCGGGGCGGTGGTGTACAGCAGGGCGATGAAGAACAGCGCCCAGAACGCCGAGTAGCGCGAGCCCCGCACCGTCCTGGTGGTGTAGAAGCGGATGATCACGTGCGGCAGGCCGGCGGTGCCGATCATCAGCGCCATCGTCACCAGGAAGATGTCGATCATGGGCCGGGAGGTGAAGGGGTCGGTGAAGACCTCCAGGCCCAGCTGGACCGAGAGCTCGTTCAGGCCGTTGAGGATCTGGCCGAACGACACCTGGGGGACGGGGATGCCGGTCATCACCTGGGCCACGGCCACGGCCGGGATCAGGTAGGCGGTGATGAGCACCGTGTACTGGGCGACCTGCGTCCAGGTGATGCTCTTCATCCCGCCCAGCACCGCGTACACGAAGATGATCACCGCCGCGATCATCACCCCGTAGGCGATGTCGATGTTGAGGAAGCGGCTGAAGACGATGCCGCCGCCGTTCATCTGCCCCACCACGTAGGTGAAGGAGATGAGGATCGCCGCGACCGCGGCGAGGCTGCGCACCGGCTCGGAGTACCGGTCGCCGACGAACTCCGGCACCGTGAACTTCCCCCACTTGCGCAGGTAGGGCGCGAGCAGCAGGGCGAGCAGGACGTAGCCGCCGGTCCAGCCCATGAGGTAGATGCTGCCGTCATAGCCCAGGAAGGCGATGAGCCCCGCCATCGAGATGAACGAGGCCGCCGACATCCAGTCGGCCCCGATCGCGGCGCCGTTGGCCACGGTGGGGACGCCGTGCCCGGCGACGTAGAACCCCTCGGTCTCCCGGACCCGGCTTCGCCAGGCGATGACCATGTAGACGCCGAAGGAGAGGACGATGAAGACGGTCGTCCACAGCTGGATCGCGCTCATGCCTCACCGCCCTCCTTGGTTCCCGCGCCGGCCTCGTCGTCGTACTCGTAGACGCCGAACTGCTTGTCCAAGCGGTCCATGTACAGGCAGTAGACGAGGATGAGCAGCAGGAACACGTAGATGGAGCCCTGCTGGGCGACCCAGAAGCCGAGGGGGAACCCGCCGACGGTGATCTGGTTGAGCTGTTCGACGAAGAGGATCCCGCAGCCGAACGACACCGCGAACCAGATGACGAGCAGGACCGCCACCAGCCGGATGTTCCTCTTCCAGTACTCGCGCCGCCAGCCGTTGCCGCCCGGGGGTTCCGGGCTGTTGACTTGCGAATCAGCCACGCTCGTTTCTCCTCTGTGTACGGGGCTCCGACACCAGCGCACCCGCGGCGGCGCGCACAAGACCGGGCCGGGTGAGCGGCCGATCCGCCTTTCGAGCGGTCGGTTCGCCGCCATGAGCGGCATATGTCGCACTCCGAACCGTTCGGTCCCCGCTGCCGACCGCTGGGAGCGCGTCTCGACCGTCCGCCCCGCACCCCCTCAACAGGGGCACCGCCTGTGGCTATGATTCGGCCATGTCGCCTTCGAACGGCTCCGCCGCCCCCCAGGCGGCCCGGCGCGTCCTCCACCCGGGAAGCATCGGGATGCTCAGCGGCGGGCTGATGCTCGTCATCGGCTCGTTCACGCCGTGGGTGTCGACCCCGTTGGGCAACCTGTCCGGCATGGGCGGACCCGGGCTGTGGGTCATGTGCGCCGGTGTCCTCGCCCTGGCCGGCGCCCTGCTGCCCTACCGGCGCATCGCCCTCGCGCACGCACTCCTGCCGGCGGCCCTGGCGGGCGTGCTGGTGCTGTGGCAGCTGGCACGCATCGCTCAGCTCAGCGGCGCCACGGACAGCTGGGGCAAGCTGCTCCCCGGTGTGGGCCTGGTGATCGTCGGCGCCGGCGTGGTCCTGCTGCTGTCGTCCGCGCGCCGCATGCACGCCGCGGGCTGAGCCGTGCACGACCGCCATGATCCCGGCCCGCCCGCCGAGGAGCACGACACCCCTGCCGAGGTCGACGCCGCGTTCCGCACGCTGCGCCGGGTCGCCCTGGGCCACGTGGCCGTGTTCACCGGCGTCCTCGCCGCCGTGCCGCTGCTCACCGGCGCGCTGGCCTGGTGGTCGCAGGGTCGGCTCTTCGGCGGGATGAGCCCCATGTTCGCCATGACGGCGTTCGGGCTCTACGCGTTCTTCTTCACGGTCTGCCTGGCCGCGGCGACCCTGTCCAACGCCGTCGAGGAGCGGATGCTCGGCGGCCCCGGCCGCGACGCCCCCCGCGGCGACGGGCCGCCCCCCGCCTGATGTCGAGCGGACTGCTGCTCGTCGTGCTGCTGGCGGCGGTCGGGGCGGTCGCGGTCCTGATCCGGCCGCAGCGCGCCTCCACTCTCGACTTCTACCTCGCCGGGCGCCGCGTCGGCGTCGCCACCAACGCCTGCGCGATCTGCGGCGACTACCTGTCGGCCGCCTCCTTCATGGGTGTGGCCGCGGCCGTGTACGCCTCCGGGCTGGACGGCATGTGGTACGCGGCCGGGTTCGCCGCCGGATTCGTGCCGGTCCTGCTGTTCGTCGCCGCGCCCCTGCGGCGCTTCGGCGAGTTCTCCATCCCCGACTTCCTCGGCAAGCGGCTGGAGTCGGACGGCGTGCGGCTCACCTCGGTGGCCATCGTGCAGCTGGTCATCCTGGCCTACCTGGTCCCCCAGGCGGTGGCCAGCGGGATCATCTGGGAACTGGCCGTGGGCCGAGGGCTGGGCGGGCTGTCCGCGTACACGACCGGCGTGCTGCTCTCGACCGCCGCCGTCATGCTCATGGTCGCCCTGGGCGGCATGCGGGGCACCACCTGGACCCAGGCCGTGCAGTTCCTCCTGCTATTGGCCATCTTCCTGTGGCTGGTCGCCGTCATCGCGGCGTCCGGGTTCAGCTACCCCGACGCGCTGCGGGAGCTGTCCTCCCGGCCGCTGGCCAACCCGGTGGAGGACGGCGGCGCCTGGCGGCTGGAACCGGTCCCCAACCGGCTGGACCCGGGGGCGCCCGCGTTCTTCGGCGAGCCGGGCGGCCAGTACAGCCAGCTCGGGCAGGTCGCCTTGATCGTGTCGCTGGCGATGGGGACCGCAGGCCTGCCGCACATCATGAACCGGTACTTCACCAGCCCCACGGGGACCGCGGCGCGTATGACGACCGTGTGGGTGGTGGGCCTGGCGGGACTGTTCTACGTCCTGGCGGGGCTGCTGGGCATCGCGGCGCGCTCCATCGTCCAGGACGCGTCCGCGGGCACGCCCTGGGTGGACCGGCTCACGACCGGCGGCGTGCTGCGGGTCCCCGAGCACGCGATGCCGGTGCTGGGTGAGGTCTTCGGCGGGCGGGCCGGCCTGGGGCTGGTGGCGGTGGGCGCCCTGCTGGCGGTGCTGTCGACCATCGGTGGCCTGCTGCTGGCCTCGGCCGCCTCCTGGGGGCACGACATCTATGAGCGCTACCTCAACCCGCGGGCCACGCAGCGCCAAGCGCTCCGGGCCGGCCGCGGCGCGGTCGTGCTCGTCGCCGCGCTGTCGGCGGCGCTGGCCCTGGCGGTGACGCCCGAGTCGCTCAGCGGCCAGTTCCCGTCGATCGTGGCGACCATGGTGACGTGGGCGTTCGTGCTGGCGGGCTCGGCCCTGACGCCGGTGTTCCTCCTCGCCATCTGGTGGCGCCGCACCACCGGGCCGGGCGCCGTGGCGGGCATGGCCACGGGGACGGCCGTGGCGGTGGCCATGGGCGCCGCGGGCCTGCTCCTCGGCGGTGCCGGGGCCGCGCAGGCGCTCTTGACGCCCACCCTCGTCTCGGCGCCCTGCGCCGCGGCCGTCGCGGTGGCCGTGTCGCTGGCGACCCGGCCGCCGGCGGACGTGGACGGCA